>JAUWIX010000023.1 GCA_030608005.1 Dehalococcoidia bacterium | reverse complement strand
CTCTTCCCACCTCAGTAGAGCCTGGTTCAGCTCTGATATCTCAAAGCTGGCATCCGTTACCTCGTAAAACTCTTCGGTGTGTGTCCTTTGTGCTCTCTCAACATGGCCATTAAGCTTGGGTGAGCGTAGTGGTAAAACAAATAGCTTTATACCTCTCCTCTGGCACTCCTTCTCAAAGGCGTCTTGAAACTCTGCCCCACCATCTACCTGAATAGCCCTAATAAGAAATGGCATCCGCTTTAGCAAGGTATCGATAAAGCCGAATGCTGTGTGAGAAGTTGCCCTGGTATGAGCCTCTAAAACATCCCACCTCGAAATGATGTCCCTAGCGGTAAAATGCTTAAGCACTACACCTGGAAGAGGCCTGACATCAAGTGTATCCACCTCTACTATATCTCCTGGCTTTTTTCTTAAGACAATTAGTAAAATAGATTACGCTCCATTTCCTGCATGGTCTTGACAGAAGGCACACAAATGGTTATAATATTGACCACTGGCATTTCAGCTCGCGCCCGGAAATGATTAAGGTATTGATAGCGTGGTGGACATACCAATTTCGGCGGTGGTCACTTCTAGCCGTCAGATTGGATAGGGGTAGGGCTTGAGTAACCAAAAGCAGGGTGAATGTTGTGCCACATGTCAAAAGTGTAGATGTGCCCAATGGCACTTATTATGACTCAGTGAAGGCAATCCTCCATTGAGGGCAAAGTTGAAGAGGCAAACTGAGAAAACCCGGCATACATTTCTTGACAAGATGGATGCCATAGCCTATGGCGTAGAAACCAGATATGAATTAATCACTGGTCACTCAAGAAAAGTAACCGAAGAAACAGTAGACATCGCCCGGGCGTTGCGTGTGCCTGAGCGTGATATTAAGAGATGGGTGTCTTCCCGATTGAGGCGCGATACGGAGAAAAGCAGGGTAATCAAATCCCTTCTTGAAAGACTGGGGGGGCGCCCTCTAGCCCCGTTGGAAATGGAAGCAATCAAGGGAAGTGAAGTCGGCCGAGAGTGAGATAAGAATGCAAGACTCAAGCCCGAGGCTAAGATGAACTAGAGCTTCTTCCAAAGGAGCTCTTACTTGTTATTAAATGCCACAGCAATAACATAAGCATTTCTATCACCCCCGGTGTCAGAGAGACAAGTTGATAAGGCTAGGGTCATCCTCACCATTGGCAATTGATAAAAGGTCTGTTTCTTGACCAGCGCAAGGGCCAAGCGCAGTAGTCGTTTACGCTGCTCCTACAACCTTCTTACCATTTCTCTACCGTTTTCTTAGAAGTGGCTTTGTCCACCAAGTACTTCAGGCGTTCTTGTCTTACCTTCTCACCTTCTCTATAGTCCTCTATCAGGTAATTGGTAAGGGTTGCCTATAAAAAGGTAGCTTCCCTTAAATATTTGAAATCGAGAGCCTAAGAGGAATAAAATATCTGACAGGATTCAGAGCATAGATAGGAATGTCGCCCCAATTCAAGCCAGTGTTAAGATAAGGAGGAAATAGGATAATGAAAGCTGCTGAAACAGGCAAGGGCACGGCAAAATATATTGTCGGCGAAGTAAAGAGATTTGACCAAAAGAACGAGATGTTCAAGAGACCGAGGTGGCAGCCAGAACTCAGGGAGTTGGGTCGTAAGGTTTACGGCCCTGTTTACCCCAAGGATAAGGATGGGCATACCCTTAAAGATTTGGCATTTAAGAACGCCGCCTGGCACATAGAGACTGGGTTCGCTCACGGCACCATAATCCACAATAGCGGCATGTATGCCTGGGACATGAAGCTTGTCGGGGTAAGCCAGGTACCCCCAGGTTTGAAGTTGGAGGTAGATGACCCGGCAAAGATGTCACAGGACATAAAGGAGGTAGCTAAGTTTTTTGGTGCATCCCAGGTAGGAATCTGCGAGCTAGACCGACGGTGGGTATATTCTCACTCCTTTCACATGCGCACCCGCGAGCACAAGGAGCTGGAATTACCGGAGGGGTATAAGTATGCTATAGTCATGGTCTTTGAAATGGACTACGAACTAGCCAAAACATCCCCTACCTGGGTAGCCGAAGGCACCGAAGGCAAAGGCTACTCAATGATGGCAGTTACTGCTACCATGGTAGCCCAATTTATCCGTGGTCTAGGCTATAAGGCGATACCCAGCGGCAATGATACTGCGATTAGTATTCCTCTAGCCATTGATGCCGGATTGGGCGAACTGGGGAGGAATGGGCTACTAATCACCCCACAATATGGACCCCTGGTCAGGATAAGCAAGGTTTTAACCGATTTACCCCTGGTTCCGGATGAGCCGATTGAGTTCGGGGTAACTCAGTACTGTGAAAAGTGCAAGAAGTGCGCCAAATACTGCCCCGGTCAGGCTATTCTGTGGGGCGAAAGAACCACCGAGCCCAACAATATTTCCAATGCCAGCGGAGAGCTAAAGTGGCCAATAGATGCTGAAAGGTGTTTTGCTTTCTGGGCTCGTAATGAAGGCTCGTGCATGAACTGTATTAGGGCCTGCCCCTTTAATAAGCCAGCAGGCTGGCTGCACAATATAGTAAGGTGGCTGGTCAAGCATACCCCTTGGTTAGATTCGCTCCTGGTTAAGATGGACGACCTCTTTGGCTATGGTAAGCAAGCTAGCGCAAAGATTTTTTGGAATAATATAGTAGCGTAGCACGGGGGAATATCTATACTCAGAAAAGGGGCTAGGATTTAGTTTAAAAAGGCTCCCCAACTTAGGCAGGCTTAAGAATAACCAACTTTTGAACGCAATAAGGCTTGACTTTTTGGGGCAACAGGTAGTATAAGTATTGTCAACTGTTCGAAGAAGTTAGAGAGACAAAAGACATAAAAGTGAGACTGAGTATAGTAACGAAAGCTGGGGGTACAATGACAGTTCTTTTTGGGGGGTGGAGATAGATGGTGTGGTGCAGGTGTTTCTCTCGTTATAAGACTATCCCCAAGATAAAGTAGATAGAGAAGTGTGAATCTAGAGGCTAAAAGTCAGAAAGGAGGAGATAGATGTAGATAAGGTAGCATTAAAATACTAAACAGAAAAAAGTCTTATTAGTAAGGAGGATTTAAGTGAAAAAGGAAAGATTATTGGTACTGTTGGGTAGTATTTGTCTGGTCTTAGTGCTGGCAGCACTACCTTTTATGGCGGCGTGTGGCCCTGAGGAAGTGGCTCCTGAGAAGGTACAACTAGAGATGTACTCCAATCCTACAGGTGGCATTGCTTATACTATGTCATATGCTTTGTGTGACTTAATAAATAAACACTCCGATACGCTGTCAGCTACATGCATAGAGACTGCCAGTACTACCGAGAACATAAAAACCTTGATAGCGAACCCTGAGAAGAAAGATTACTTCCTTGGATTTGGTGTTACCCATTCCCTGTATCTGTCTTCGATGGGCATAGCGCCTTTCACCGAAGCATGGGGCGAATGGAAAATCATAGGGTTGTGCGCTATTGTTGGTTCCCCCCTTCTAACCCTAGACCCAAATATCAAGACACCGCAGGACATGATTGGCAAGAGGATTGGCTTAGACCCCGTTGGGTCTACAAATGAATATATACCAACGTACCTGATGATGTATGCCTGGGATATTTGGGACAAGGTAGATGCAGACTATGGCTTTACTTGCGATATAGCGGCTGATTCACTTATGGATGGAACTATTGATGTTACCTGGCAGGGAGCTGTCATGCTTGGCCCGGGTGAATATAAGGAGTGGGTGCCAATGGCTAGCTTTGAGAGGATTTTGGCGAAGAAACAGGCCTATTTTATCGAAATGACCGATGAAGATTTTGCTAAGGCGAGAGAAGGAAGTGGCCTTGGGTCCGTGTATTCCATCGGTTTCAGGGCTCAGACTGTCGGTGAGACAACTTCACCAGATTTCAAGGGCATGGCTAATCCCCTCCTGTTTTGGGTTCACGAAGATATGCCCGATGATACAGTCACTGAGATATGCCGCATATTCTATGAGTACGCTGAGGAATTTGAGGCTTACCACGCAGTTGGCAGAGGCTTGACTAAGGAGACCGTGGCTGACGTGCCAGCACCCCGGGACAACTTCCATCCGGCAGCGATAGCGTACTACGAGAGCAAGGGGATTGAAGTCATCGGAAGGTAGGGGAGGATTGAAGTAAACTAACTAAATGTGAGAGCACCTGTAGTTCTTTCAAACGGTTATCCCCCTATTCATAGGGGGATAACCGTAAAGGATAACTGGGAAGGAGAGAGCATCTGAATTACAGCTTATCCAAGTGGAAAGACTCCATAAAGCGGGTATCATCCTGGAAGATGCTCGACGTTGTCATACTGGTATCTGCACTGGCAATGGCAGTCTATCATTTTGCTTATGCTCAGCTTCTTATCCAAGGCTGTGCGCTCAATGCTAATACCCACTTAGGATTTGCCCTGGTAATCATATTTCTAACTGCCCTACGTGATACTCGCAAACGTTGGGTTCTGTGGCTGCTATTAGCTCTGGCGGCAATAGTTTGTATAGCTTATGTTCAGGTCTTCTACCTCGATTTAGCATTTCGCATATCAGATAATACCTACCTGGATATAGCTATTGGCATAACATTAATTATCGTATGTTTGATTGCTTGTGTCCGCGCTGTCGGTATAATTCTACCGGCAATAGCTGGTCTTTTCATTGCCTATTGTTTCTTTGGTTATTTATTACCAGGTCTTCTCCACAGTCAGCAAATGCCCTGGGAATTGATAGTTTCGCGATTATCTCTTTCCTTTGGTATCGCTGGAATATATGGGTATCTGTTGTCCATATCTGCCACCTATGTATTTTTATTTATGATATTTGCTGGCTTAATAAGCGCAACTGGAGCTGTTGAATTCTTTGCCGGGATTGGGAACCTGATATCGCACCGGTTCCGGGCAGGACCAGCCATGGCAGCAGTAGTTACCAGTGGGATGGTCGGGTCGGTTACTGGCATACCAGGTCCTAATGTCATGATTACCGGCTCCTTTACTATACCAGCCATGAAGAGGGTTGGATACACAGCAGAGCAAGCTGGTGGTATTGAGTCAGCATCTTCAACCAGTGGGGTAATAATACCACCTGTAATGGGCGTGGCTGCATTTATTATGGTTGGTTTTACTGGCATCGCCTATAAGGACATATGCATTGCCGCTTTCGTACCAGCACTCTTCTATCTCGTCTCTGCTGGATGTTACACTATCTTCCAGGCAGGGAGAATGAAGATCACTACTACGACAGTAAAGGTAGATAAAAGAGAATTAATGCTCAGGGCACCTTTATTTATCATACCCCTCCTAGTCATTATAGTCTTGCTTCTGATGGATTATTCACCTATGATTGCTAGTTTTTGGGCTTGTATAGCATTGATTATTATGAGCCTAATCAGACCCAAGGCTAGGCCTTCTCTGTCTGGTTATCTGGAAGGTTTCCGCAACGGCGCTGAGATGGGGGCTAAGGTTGGCACAATTTGTGCCACATTGGGAATGGTGATAGTGACAATGACAATGACTGGGCTTGGAATCAGACTCCCCGGCATCGTAGCTACTGTTGCCGGTGATAATTTGCTCCTCCTGCTAGTATTAACCTGGGCTGCTTGTATCCTGCTTGGTTGCGGCCTGCCTGGTTCGGCGGCATATCTTTTGGTGGCAATTACCTGTGCCCCGATACTAGTCAAGATAGGAATACCTCTGCTACAAGCGCATCTCTTCGTTCTTTTCGCAAGTACTTTTGCTAATATAACCCCGCCGGTGGCAATATCGGCTATGATTGCAGCCCAGTTAGCTGGCGGAAGTTATATGAAAACGGCTGTTCAAGCGGCAATGGTAGGTATAGCTGGCTTTGTCCTGCCTTTTATGATAATCTTCAGCCCAAGCCTAGTGCTTGACTTCCCGGAACCACTACTTGCAGCGACATCACTAATTGCTTGTCCCCTAATCTTTTTAGGGCTTCAAGCGTCCTTCGTTGGTTACTTTACAAAGAGACTCAACTCAGTAGAGAGGACCATCATACTATTATCACCCATAGCGCTTATGTTACATATTTATACTGCCAATTTTGTATGGTTTGCAGTGGGCTTAGCCATTTTAGTAGTTTTTATACTCTGGCAGATAAGAATAACCAGAAGAGAAAGCCAAAAACTCAGTATAGAAGGGGCTACTACTTAACTTTCAATGGGAGATGATAGTGAAAATCAAAGATATAAAGATTCAGGTCATTAGGCGAGATGCTCCAGCTTCTGAAGAGGTCGGTCCTAAATACGGGGGGATATCATTTCTGAACGAGCTATATGAAGTCCCTATAGTTACCATAATGACCGACGAGGGTATTGAGGGTAACTCTTTTGGAATCAATGGTTTGGCACTGGCTCAATATCTGGCTAAGTTAAAGCCACTTCTATTGGGTGAAGACCCGCTGTGTAGGGAGAAAATCTGGCAAAGACTATGGGAGCAGAGCAGGATACTATTCTTGCCTCAGACAGCGTTAGGTGTCATAGATGTAGCCCTTTGGGACATTGGAGGCAAAGTAGCTAATCTTCCTATTTATAAACTCTTGGGAGCCTACCGTGATAAGGTCAAGGCCTATGCTTCTTCTACACAACGCCCTACCCCAGAGTCATATGCACAAGAAGCTGTGGCATTAAAGGCAAGGGGTTTTACCGCCTACAAGCTTCATATACCAGGTATTCCAAGCAAGGACTTAGAGATATGCCGAGCTGTGAGAGAGGCGGTAGGTGATGATATGCTGCTTATGCTTGACCCAGTAGCCCGCTATGACCGGGAGCAAGCCCTGAGGGTGGGCAGAGAATTAGAGAAGCTAAATTTCTACTGGTATGAGGAACCAATCTCGGACTTTGATATGGATGGGCTCATCCAACTTTGCCATGCCCTTGACATACCAGTGGCTAGCCTAGAGGTTCGACCTGGCAATTTATTCGCCATTAAAGACTATCTGGTGAGGGGAGCTGTGGATATAGTCCGTAGTGATACGCTATTTAATGGAGGCATAACGCAGCTTAGGAAGATAGCTATCCTAGCCGAAGCCTTCGGTATGAAATGTGAAATTCATACTAACACTAATCCCCTGATGAATGCAGCTAACCTTCATGTCACTTGTTCCATAAAGAACTGTGAGTTTTATGAGTGGTGGGTACCAGAAAAGCTAATATGGGATTTTGGGGTAAAGGAGAGCCTTAAAGTAGACAATGAAGGCTATGTTCATGTGCCTGAGGGAGCGGGGCTTGGTATGGAGGTGGATTGGGAATATGTTAATGCTCACACAATTGCAACTTTGTAACAATTAAAGGAGGTTACTAGAAATGATGCTCGATGTTTTCACTCATATCTTACCACCAAAATATCTAGAGGCACGGGATAAGAAGATGGCAGCTGGATGGATGGCGTCAAAGGCGGCAGGATATTCACAAGCAGTGCCTACCCTGTTTGACCTGGACACTAGATTCAGAATTATGGACAAGTATCCAGACCTTTTGCAAGTGCTTACTATCGCCACCCCACCCCTGGAAGCCATTGTCAAACCTGAGGATGCAGTTGAACTAGCAAAGATAGCTAATGACGAGATGGCTGAGCTGGTCATGAAATACCCGGATAGGTTTGTAGCAGCAGTAGCTTGGCTACCATTGAACGACATCGATGCCAGTTTAAAAGAGATTGACAGAACAATAAACGACCTGAGGTTTAGAGGGATACAGATGTGCACCGACATAAACGATAAGCCTTTAGATTCGCCAGAGTTTTGGCCCATCTATGAAAAGATGGCTTACTATGACCTCCCAATCTTGCTTCATCCGAGGAGAGAGGGTAAAGTGCCAGACTATGAAGGTGAGGAAAGCTCAAAATACTTGATATGGACTAGACTTGGTTGGCCTCATGCAACATCGATGGCTATGATGCGGCTGGTATGTAGCGGCGTACTAGAGAAATATCCCAACCTCAAGCTTATAACCCACCACGCTGGTGGAACCGTCCCTTATCTCATCACCAGAATCAGTTGCCTGGATAACTTTAACGAAATGCGTATGGGCTTCAGATACGAGCAGCACCTGTCTAAGACGATAGTTGACTACTTACGTATGTTCTACAATGATACTGCGGTTTATGGAAACACCCCCTCACTGATGTGTGCCTACGCTTTCTGTGGGGCTGACCATATGCTATTTGCTACCGATATGCCTTTTGATAGTCAGGCTGGCTACAGACTGGTTCGGGAGACCATCCGCTCAATAAAAGAAATGGATATAACGGAGGCTGAAAGGAAGAAAATATTTGAGGATAATGCCAGGAAACTTTTGCGTCTACCAATTTAGGCAAATATAAGGGCCCTAGTACAAAGAGCTATTCCTAAAAAGTTCAAAAGTAAAGAGGTTTATCATGGAAGAACAAAGAGTTGAGACAGACGTTCTGTGTGTAGGTGGAGGTATAGCCGGCTTAATGGCTGCCATACGGGCAAGTGAGCTTGGTGCAATCAGGCTAAGGATTCCATTGCCGATGATGCTGGTTTATAAACCTTGATGAAAGAATGAGTGTAGTAAGAAGCACCTGCGGAATTTGCCAGATTGGCTGTGGCATATTAGTGCATGTGGACAACGGACGGGTTATCAAGGTAGAGGGTGACCCAGAGAGTCCCCTCAATGAGGGAGTGTTATGTCCCAAGGGGCTTGCCTCGCTGGAGTATCTCTACCACCCTGACCGACTGCAGCACCCCCTTAAACGGCTAGGCGAGAGGGGGGAAGGTAAATGGCTGCCAGTTAGCTGGGACGAGGCCTTAGACACAGTAGCCACTGAATTAGCCAAGGCTAGAGACAAGTATAGTGCCGAGTCCGTCGTGTTCATCCGTGGCTCTGCCAAAGGCTTCCAGGATGAATACCTGACCCGGTTTGCCAATGTCTTCGGCTCACCCAATATCGCTGGTATGGCGCATGTTTGCTTTGTGCCCCGGAAGAATGCATCAATTATCACCTACGGGTTCTATGCAATTCCCGACTTTGACTACCTGCCAGCCAGCATCATGGTCTGGGGCAAGAATCTGCCGGAAACCTTACATCATGTCTACCGGCGTGTGGCGAGGGCTGTAGCACATGGGGCAAAACTCATGGTTATCGACCCTAGGAAGATGAGAATGGTAGACAGGGCAGATCTATGGCTAAAGCCGAGACCAGGCTCGGACCTGGCACTTGCCTTGGGAATGCTGAATGTGATAATTAATGAGAACCTGTATGACAAGGCTTTTGTTGAGCAGTGGACAGTAGGCTTTGACGAGCTTAGAGTCCATGTTCAAGATTACACCCCAGAGAGGGTCGCCGATATTACCTGGGTGCCAGCCGAAATGATTAAGCAGGCAGCTAGGTTTTACGGAGCCAATAAACCAGCTTGCATTCAGTGGGGTAACGGGATTGACCAGGGGGTAAACAGCTTCCAAACTGCTCGAGCTATTTGCATCCTGAGAGCAATTACTGGCAACCTAGGAATACCGGGGGGAGAGCTACAATGGTTGCCACCACCCCTACTGGAGCGGGGCTCGCCAGAATTCAGCCTGCTGGAGAAGATACCACCTGAGGTGCGCCAGCGGAGGATTACCACCAGTGACAAACTGCTACCGATTGCCTTCCATGTCCTGCCACAGGGTGTAATCAATGCTATCCGACATGGAGACCCCTACCCTGTTCGAGTTGCTTATGTCCAAGGGTGTAATCCACTACTTACTTATAGTAATGCCCGAGAAGCATATCGGGCTCTGCTCAACCTGGATTTCCTAGCGGTAGCTGATATGTTCATGACACCTACCGCTGCTTTGGCTGACATAGTGCTGCCCGTAGCCTCCTATCTTGAGTTTGATGGCATCGTAGCACCCCCCTACTCCCTGGCTGTAGCCCTGGCTCAGCAAAAAGTTACTCGTTTGGCTGAATGTCACTCCGACTACGAAATACTGCGTGACCTTGCCCGGAAGTTGGGGCTGGGGGAATATTTCTGGGATAGTGAGGAAGAGTGCCTAGACTACATCCTAGCACCCACCGGTATAACGTTTAACGAATTCAAAAAAATAGGCATGCTGGATGGCAGCAAGCAGTACCGAACCTATGAGTCTCAAGGCTTTGCCACCCCCTCAGGCAAGGTTGAGTTATACTCCAGTCAGCTAAAAGAGTGGGGGTTTGACCCCCTACCTATATATCATGAGCCGCCTGAGACACCATATAGTGACCCTGAGTTAGCCAAGGAATATCCATTGATATTTACCTCTTGGAAATCAGAAGCCTACCGCCACAGCGGAGGCAAGCAGATAGCTGCTTTACGAGGTAGCCACCCGGAGCCGATTGTTATGGTTCACCCTGAAACAGCAGGCAAGTTGGGAATAAAAGAAGGTGATTGGGTATACATTGAGACTAAGCGAGGTAGAATTAAGCAGAAGGCTACCCTCTCAACTGGCATCGACCCACGGGTGGTGGGCACCGATTATGCCTGGTGGTTTCCAGAGAAAGGGGTATCCGACTTATATGGTTGGGCGAAATCAAATGTTAATATTCTGACAAATGATAAGCCACCATTTAATCCAGAGATGGGGTCCACTAATCTGAGAGGTATACTTTGCAAGGTCTATAAGGCACCTGCAATTAGCGCCAGTTAGAGAAGAGCAGAGTGGAACATCCCGCAGCTCACTGCGGAATATCTAAATTACTCAAACAAGCGTATTGGAAAGAGGGCCTAAGAGACCTCGGCGATGGCAAAAAGCAGCGGCTTCTGACTGGAGCGATTTATCTCACCTTCACTCTACTTACATCACAATTTATTTCAAGGTCTATCCGGTTATTGGCAATCTCGAAATTCTGAGACACATAATAATCACCCCCCTTCGGGAAGCGACTTTCGTCTATATCAAGGTTGGACAAGTTTGTATCTGCCCTAATTCTAGCCGCTACCCCCTGGGGAATGGTTACCTCTATGTTGGCAGCATCAGCATCTATATAGGCGTGGGTGGTGCCTGCTGATGCGGGCATCCTCACCGTGCAGTTACCAGCATCCATATCCAGCCGAAGTTGAGCTACCACAAGCTCACCGAAATCAAGGGCTATGTTGCTCGCCGCTGACTTAATATTGAGCATTAAGGTTGCGTTCCTAGTTAACCTGACCTCCCACCTAATTCCAGCCTCCCCCCATAATTTCTTATCAACTTGCTCTGTGGTCAAATAGAGCTTGCCTTCACTATTTTGGCGGTGAAAATCTGCCCTCATGCCTCCGATACCGTTTCTCACCTCTGAGCTTGCCTCAACAAAGCTTGGTGAGGTGGAGGGAAGGCCGACCACGGTAAGACTCCCCCCGGTGAAGTCTACCTCAATTTCAGCACGCTCTATATTCCCCAAGGGCTCTGAATAGCTTTTAGTGACTACTCCTGCCGGCGGAGATGGTCCATATTGCAAGATGGCTATACCAAGGCAAGCGCAGAGTATGGCTAGGATTAGCAGGCTAACCAGCCAGACATTGTAGCGGCGAAGTAGAATACCAAGCCCAATAATAATGATTAGTACTGGCCAGAATCGCCACAGGGTCCCCCACAGACCCCAGGGAAGCACATCGAGGTTCTGGAGGAGAAATACTATCCCCAGAAATAATAGGACGATGCCCCAGATAGGCACACCATATACTCTCTGTGGCTTTTTTTCAGCCATAGCTACCTCCTCCTGGTGCTGAATATAATCAGCAAGCCAACCACCACCAGGATAAGAGGCCAGAGATTGCCCCAGCTAAACCACCAGAAGAAATCGAAGCTACCTAACAGGAAGAGAATACCAAGGACAATAATGATGATGCCGAGGATGTTGCGGCGACGGTGGTGAACCTTATCCACCGCCTCTGATTTAACTTCCTCCTCCACAAAGGTGGAACGGACTTCACGCCCCAGCTCACTGGCGGTTTCCTTCATGTCTTCCACATTTTCCTTCATCGTTTCTTTGGCTGTAGCAACCTTTGAACCTTCCAGAGGAACAACAATTGCCATAATGATATAGGCTAGGATGCCCAACCCGTTAGCAAATATCAATAACACAGCGAGCACCCTGACGATGGTGGGGTCCATGTCAAAATACTTCGCCAGACCGCCACAAACACCCCAGAGCATCCTATCGCTTCTACTTCGATAAAGTCTCTTATCCATAACTCCTCCCATAATCCTGAGTAGGTTGGCAGGAATTATACTTCAAGCTCCAAGATAGGGCAAACCCTCTCGTTATAGTCATATACCCCGCTTTTGCCCGCTATCTCTATCTTGGTAAACCTTTATTCTTCTCAGCTTCAATATCAGGAAGACCTCTTTGCCCACGGTTAAATCCATATCATCAAATATATGATGAGGCACTTCAGCCAGCAGGTTATTTTCGCCTACCTTAGCCTCAAGTCTAACTGCATCCCCATAAGAGTTAACGCTGGTGATTGTTCCTTTAAATCGGTTCACCCCTGGTCCCGGTGGTTCAGTTTCAGAAATATATATATCTCTGGGAAATAGAGCGATGCGCCTAACCATATTTCCATCGTCAGGAAGAATTATATTTAGCCCACCGCAATCAGCCTCCATAACTCCCTGCCCTAAGCTACGGCAGTGGTCACAGCGTAGGATGTTTGGTGCTCCAATAAAATCAGAGACCGCTTCATTTATAGGATAGAAAAATATCTCTTCCGGCCTACCCACCTGTTGCACATGACCACTCTGGATGATAGCTATCCTATCAGCCATCTCCTCAGCCTCTGCTAGGTCATGAGTTACATATATGGTAGTAATACCTAGTTTCTTTTGGAGCTGCTTTAGCTCAATTCTCAAGTATTTGGCGGTTTGCGTATCAAGGCTGCTTAGGGGTTCATCCAGAAGCAAAACCTGGGGCGAAAAGGCAAGGGCTCTGGCTAAGGCGACCCGCTGCTTTTCACCGCCACTCAGATGCTTAGGATAACGGGTGGCAAGGTGCCTTATCTTCATCAGTTGTAGTAACTCTTCTGCTCTGCCTTGTAGCTCATGTTGAGCTTGTTTCTGGGCTCTCAAGCCATAGGCTATATTTGAAGCCACATCAAGGTGGGGAAACAAGAACAAATCCTGGAACAGGTAGCCTACCCCCCTCTTACTGGGGGAAAGCTTATCTACTGGTTCACTATCAAAGAGCACCGACCCGGTATAATCGGTTAATCCGGCGATAATATTAAGCAGAGTGGTCTTCCCGGCACCATTCGGTCCCAATAATACCAGCAATTCCTTGTTGAATATCTCCAGACTGACACCCTGGCAGATATATTTATTTATATTTTCAAGCCTGATAGACGGCAAATTACCTCCACTTGGCAGTCAGTTTCGCTTCCAAATACTCAAAGAACTTCTCAAAGGAAAGGCACATCACGGCTAATACTATCAAACAGACTATGATGATGTCTATGCGGATTAAGCTCTCAGCCCTCATCATCAGGGCTCCAATGCCGGTAGGAATTGCCACCATCTCAGCAGCTATTATCACTCGCCAAGCCATCCCCGCTTCTAACCTGAGCCCGGTAAATATGTTTGGTAGGGCTAAGGGCACAACCACTGTGGTCAGAATCTTGACATCGGATGCCCCTAGCGTCCTTGCCACCCGGATATAATCCTTATCCACATTTCTGATGCCGGTGACCGTGTTATACAGGACGGGGAAGAAGGAGCAGATAAATATTATGGTAATGGGTAGCATCTCGTTTATCCCTATGAACAGCATCAACAGAGGTAGCCAACCTAAAGCCGGAATAGGATAAAGGAGGCTGACTATGGGATGTAACGCCTTATTTATGTTATCCATCCACCCCATTATCATGCCAACGGCTAGACCGGCTATAGAACCAGCACAGAAGCCGATTAGAACCCGAACCAGGCTGCTCAAGAAATTATCCACCAGCACCCCGGTGGCGGTCAGATGATAAAACTCCGCTACCACAGTGGAGAATGGGGGGAAGAGGAATTGACCCGGGGTCAGATTCAGTCGGGCAACTAATTCCCAGATAGCCAGAAATATGGCTACGGGCAATATGCCCCACCCCGGTCTGAGTTTCTTAAGCTTATCCACCTTCAAGATACCTCAAATCCAGGATGTCCTCAGCTTTGAAGCTACTCTTTATATAGCCTAGCTCTGCCAAATAATCTATGGTCTCCTGAACTATCGCTGGGTCAATAGCAGTGGTATATTCCAGCCTAGCCATAGACCGTAGCAATACTTCAGGGGTGATTTCCAGCCTGGCGGCGACCTCTGCTGCCTCAGTCGGGAAAATTTCCCCCCCAGCAGCTTGTAGTTGCCACGCCATAACCTCGGCTGCCTCTTCAGGATGCTGGTTACCCCAATCCGTTGCCCTTTGGGATACCTTTACCAGCTTTCTCACTACCTCAGGATGGTTATTTATTAAGTCCTCCTTAACTACTAAAACACTCCCCTGCATCTCAGGCCAGACATCCTGACTCACCAGCAGCATGCTAAAGCCAAACTCTTCAGCCATGGTAGCCCACTGTTCGGGGAGAAAGGCAGCATCCAGTTGCCCCATCTTGATAGCCAGAACCTGCTTTGGCGGATTCATCCGCTGAATATTGTTCAATATCTTATTTTCATCAAGGTGATACCTGTCTATCGTCTTGTGGAGGATTACATCTACGGCACCGCCTTCCCTGACGCAGCCAATACGAATATCAGGCTTTTCTAAATCCTCGACCGTTTTTATCTTATCAGGATTGACCACTAAGCCATAGCCATACTTATGCGTTCCGGCTACTATCTTTATTGGCACCCCGGCATTGGCATAGACATTTATAGCTGGCACCAGGCACATATAGGCAACTTCAATGCCACCCTCGGTTCGCCCCAGCGCCGCCGCCAGAGCCATGCCAGTTACATAGCTCTCATAGGCAGTGAAGCTCAGCCCTTCCTCCTCAAACCAACCCTTATCCTGACTTATATAGGCACAGGCAGCATGGTCCATAAATTCAACCGCCATCCCTATAGGCGACTCTTCTTTCTGAGCGCATCCACCAATAGGAACGAAAGCCAGCAATCCCGCTAAGAGTAAAAGGAGTAGCTTTTTCATTTATTTATCCTCTCTTCGTCTGAGGGCTATATCGCATTAGATATAGCGTCTCGCAAAAAAATTATTCCACCTACTTCAGAAATTGCTCAAATTTAGCCCGCAACTCCTTATACTGACTGACAGCTCTTCGCCCCTCCTCTGTTAATCTGGCATGTCCCCCCCCAGCCCCACCAGCGGTTTTCTCAACCAGAGGTGCCGGCGCCAGGCGATTGGCTGCTTCTATCCAAAGCCAGGCATTGCGGTAACCCAACTTCATCGACCGAGCTGCCGCTGCTATTGAGCCAAACTTATCAATTCGTTCCAGCAGCATCGCTCTCCCCCACCCCAAATACAACTCGCCGTCCTTTTCCAACCATACCCTACCTCTCACCCTATAACCTGGCTCCGGGTGGCGGGAGAATTGCGAAGGTTTTTTCGGTCTAAACCTTGGTATCTCGGTCTTGGTCACTTGTCCTCTGTCCCAGCAATAGCAGTTGGTGTCATATTACAATCGATATAACGCTTTTGTCAAATTCTACTTTGGATTGGTCATTCGGTTAGCGTTATCGGGCGAGCCGATATTTACCGGTATCTAGGAACCAGTAGTTATTTCTACTGATGGTTCTACTCTCCATTATCTCGAGCCTTCTGTTAAAAATGGGTCCATCGACTACCAGGGTATGGTATTCGCCATTCTCTCCGCAAAGGTCAATGTTTTTAGCCTTCAAATACTCCATAAAATTCCTGTCCACCCGGTGCCCAATCCAGTCCTCATCAATTAGCTCGGCTTTAGCACTGACAATAATGGCTTCAAAGCCAGCATCGATGAAGTCGGTGAAAATCTTTTCCGGGTTCTCATCCCACAGCGGTTCAACCGCTTCAATTCCCAGCTCGCCACAAACTCTTTCCACCCAGTCTTTATGTTCCTGGAGATAGATATCCCCAAAAACCATCCCCTTTATACCTTGGGGGAGCAAGCTTCGCACTGCTTCTTTGAACTCTTGCTCATATCCATCCCGGGTAGTTTCTTTCTGCAACACAGGGATGCTGATGGATTGGCTTTGTAGCTGGATTAGCCTGTCTTCCGTCCCGTGAAAGCTTACTCGGTGGAATTCTTGGGAAATAAAATTTACTAGGTGAGATATTCTATATCCCTCAGCGAGCGCCAGATAACAGGCAAAACAGCTGTCTTTACCCCCGCTCCAAGACGAAATATAGCTCATAACCGCTTTTCAGCTCTTCTTGACCCACTCCACAGCGTTCAGGAAAACGCCAAAGCCGTCTCCACGCTCCCTCGGTACCTCCCTTGTCCACCTGGGATGCTGGGTCCAGCGAATAAATCGCTCAGGGTGAGGCATTAAGGCAAAGATATGTCCCGAGGCGTCACAAATGCCAGCGATATTATCTACTGAGCCATTGGGGTTGTGAGGATAGCCGGTCTGGACATTCCCCATCTCATCGGCGTAACGCAGGACTACATTCAACTCGTTCAGTGTTTCCGCTTCAGCCATCACCTTGCCCTCCCCATGTGCCACGGGGAGGTACATAGTGCTTATTCCCCTGGTGAATATGCAAGGGCTTTCCTGGTCGACGCTGAGATAGACCCAGCGACACTCAAACCTATTGGAATCATTGCCTGCCAGGGTTAGGCTTTGGCGGTTCCCATCCCCTAACCGGGGCAGGATGCCGGCTTTTACTAACACCTGAAAACCATTACAAATTCCCAAAATGAGCCCCCCCCCGTCAACAAACCTCTGGATATCCTCGCCAAGCTTCAGCCTTAGCTCATTTGCCAGGATTTTACCAGCCGAAATATCATCGCCATAGGTGAAACCCCCAGGTATGACCAGTATTTGATAACTGGAAAGGAGCTTCTCCCCACGGACAAGCTGGTTTACATGCGCCGAGTCTACCAGCGAGCCAGCTTGTTCAAAAGCAAACACAGTTTCAGCATCACAGTTTGTCCCCGGAGCACGCAATACTAACGTCCTTACCATGACCATCCCATATATCCTACCAGCGAAGTGGTTTCTGCCAGGCCTCTTTTAGTTCAGCCAGAGCCACTGAAAGCAACCTTTCTCCGTTAATGCCATAAACCTCAAACTTATCACCTTTTGTTACTTGCCCGATAGCAGCAAATTCAACCCCGCCCATTGCCTGCTCAAAGCGTTGACTATCCTCTGGCGCCACCTCCACCAAGAAGCGGGTGTTAGACTCAGAAAAGAATACAATATCGTTTCGACCAATAGGTTCACCCAGAGGCACGCGTCCCAGATAAAGCACCATCCCATGTCCTCCAGCGAAGGACATCTCAGCAGCAGCCACCCCGATGCCACCTTCACTGCAATCGTGGCAGGCTTTTACCAAGCCCGTCTCCACAGCTGCACTGAGAGTATCCATAAGCTTCTTCCCCTTCTGGGGATTGACTTGAGGCACCCTATTACCGACAAAGCCATGAATACCATAGTAATGCGACCCGCCCAATTCATCGTTGGTCGTCCCCACTATATAGAGCAGGTCGCCTGCCTGCTTGCAATCCATAGATACCACATGAGCCACATTCTCCATCACAGCCATGGCTGAGATGAGCAGGGTGGGGGGAATGCACAAAGTTTCCTCTTCAGTCTTATACTCATTGTAGAGGCTATCCTTGCCTGAGATAAAAGGAGTCCCGTAACTAAGGGCGATATCGTAGCATGCTTGTGCCGCTCTAACCAAACCACCAAGCCTGTCAGGTTTATCTGGATTGCCCCAGCTGAAATTGTCCAGTAACGCTACCCTGCGAAGACTGCCTCCAACAGCAATAATCTGCCTCAGTGCTTCATCTATCGCCGAGGCAGCCATCCAATAGGGGTCAATGTCCCCATATTTGGGATTGATGCCATTGGAGACAATAACACCCATATCAGAATCAAGTATTGGTTTGATGATGGCGGCGTCACTGGGACCATCATCGCTTATCCCTACCAGGGGCTTGAGAATACTGCTGCCCTGAACCTCATGGTCATACTGGCGTATAACCCACTCCTTGCTGCAAACATTCCACGAACTCAGGATTCTTTTCAGGTCATCACCCAGGTCAGGCGGTTGGGCAAAGTCAGGCTCAGGATATTGAACTGGCTGCCACACTGCCTCTTTTTCCAGCTGTGGCAGCCCATTATGGAGGAAGTCCATATCAAGTTCGCATACCAGATTACCCCGGTAGAAAAGTTTAAGGCGCCGGTCATCAGTGAATTCACCGATGACAGTAGCTTCAACATCCTCGCTGGCGAAGAGAGAGACCAGCTCCTCAGCCGAATCTACAGGGACAGCCAACAGCATCCGCTCCTGCGATTCAGAAAGCCATATCTCAGTATAGGAAAGACCTGAATACTTCAGAGGGACTTTTTCCAGATATAGGCGAACCCCGGTTTCTGCTGCCATTTCCCCCACTGCTGACGAGAGCCCGCCTCCTCCACAGTCGGTAATTCGCCGATATAACCCCCGCTCCCTTGCCTTCAACAGAACATCGATGAGCTTCTTCTCCATGATTGGGTTGCCTATCTGAACCGAGCTAGTAGAAACAGCCTCAGATTCCCCGGTTAGCAGAGCGGAGGCAAAGGTAACACCATGAATACCGTCCCGCCCCGTCCTGCCTCCCACCACGACCACCAGGTCGCCCGGCTTTTGCTTCCCCATCTGGGCGGCTTCCCTGGGCATGAGTCCTATGGTGCCACACAAGACCACCGGGTTGGCTAAATATCGCTCATCAAAGAGGATGGCACCGTTGATAGTAGGGATTCCCACACGATTGCCATAGTCAGCCACTCCAGCACGCACCCCTTTAAGAATACGACGGGGATGGAGAACACCAGGGGGAAGTCTATCGTGGGGGAAGTCGGGTGGGGCAAAGCAAAATACATCAGTATTAGCAATTGGTCTTGAGCCCAAGCCAGTGCCCAGGGGGTCACGAATTACCCCACCTATTCCTGTTGACGCTCCTCCATAGGGTTCAACGGCTGAAGGGTGGTTATGAGTCTCAACCTTGAAACATAATGCGTAACGACCGTCAAAATCTATCACCCCTGAGTTGTCCTTGAAGGTGGAAAGGCACCAGGGCTTGTTTAGCTCATCGGTTACCTTCATGATGGTGCTTCGGAGCAGGTTGTCAATAACCAGCTCACCCAGCCTTATCTTGGACTTGAATGTCTTGTGCTTGCAATGCTCCGACCAGGTTTGCGCCAGAGTCTCAAGCTCAACATCGGTGGGGTTGTGACCAAGCTGAGAGAAGTAGCTTTGAATACGCTTTAACTCATTCAGATTTAACCCAAGTTTCCCCTCGCCCAGCCTGGTTAACTCATCATCATCCATGGTCAATAAATCAACCTTTTCCAAAGAGAAGCTATATGTTGCTGGGGGCAGCGATACCCGCTCCTGGCTGGTGACCACATGCTGAATTACGCTATTAACCAGCAGCTTATTGCAGATAAGTTCAATGTCGCTTGCTGAAAGCTCACCACATAGATAATATCTTTTGGCTGTCTTTACCGACTCAACTGTAGTTATGCCAAGGTCAAGGATGCCTTTCCCGACACTCTCCTCCACAGGGTCCATCACGCCAGGATTATAAGCAACTTCAATGGCATGAGTATTCTGAGCCTTGGCGGCAACAAGGGGTGCTTCTCCAATTGAATAATCTTCAACTATGGGGTCAGCCAGCAGCTCCCGACAGATTATGTTTACCTCTTTCTGGCTCAGTTTCCCTTCCAGCAGATATATATCGCTGACCCTGACCTGGTCGGCAGTGACGATGCCAAGGTCGCGGATATCCCTTTGCAATGCCACTCCCCGTGGGTCTGGGAAACCAGACTTTACTGAGACCTCAACCCGGAACAAGAGAGCCCCCTTTCCCAACTATGCTGGGATATATTCTACTATCGCCACTGAATGAGCGCAAGTTATTGTACTCGTTTTAGTACCTTAGTGACACCACAACTTTTTGCACCTCACCCTCTTAGATATTTACTTAGCAACCCACCCCCTTATTTTTTTATGTGGTAACCCTATCCCCTTTATCCCCTTCCTCTTATCGAAGGGGAAGGGGGAATTTATTTTAAAAGAGGGGCTGACGCCCCTCTTAAACTCCCCAATAAAGCGAGGGAGTCGGGACACTCGCCTCTATAGGGTGGGTGGGAAGAAAGAGATAGGTTAAAAACGGGGGGTCAATGCT
>JAUWIX010000020.1 GCA_030608005.1 Dehalococcoidia bacterium | reverse complement strand
GTAACCTAAGAGGATACCTGCGTTCTCGGTAACTATTACAACGAGAATAGTAGACATAAAGATAATATATAAGTATTGTACGGGAACCTGACCTTGACCCCAGTATATTCGGCTGAGAGAAATCATCCAAACAGCAAGAGTGAGCATAGCTGACCATAGTTGCGTCGCTCTCGCTTTCGCTAATATTGCTCTATCCCGTTCGTCCATAGTGACCTCTCCATGCTTGCCTCGGGTCACCAATAATGTGATGAAGTATGCCAGAAAACCCACTACCATCATCCCAACCATTAATGCTTCAAATCCTTGGTCTACTACAAAGGTATCGATTCCACCCTTAGATATGAATGTAACCACCAGCGCTATTATCCACAAGAAGCTTACTATCAGACCGTACAATGCGCGTTTCTGTAGTCGTGCCATGACTTTATCCTCCTTTTCCCTTCAATATTTTCCTTATGTGCTAGAGTACTCTATGCAATACATAGTGTAATGTATACATGACATTAAGTCAAGTATGTCATACTTATATTTCAGGGAATGTGAATGGAGGAAAGTGATTGTAGTACCAAACTTGCCCCATTTCCTTACTTTTTCTCCTCTTTTCTACAGGCGGAACTTACGATGTGCAACAGAAATCATCATACCTGCAGGAGCTTCAAGCTCGCTTGTTTTGAAGGAGAAAAGGATGGAAGGAGCGGGGTCTGTGAAATCCGCTCTACCACAGGGTTGGCTGAGGAGGTTTTTCTTTGTTATGGGGCAGACCGAGGTGCTGATAGGCTAGCTGGGTGGCTAATCGTCCCCGGGGGGTCCGCTCCAGAAAGCCAAGTTGAAGCAGATACGGCTCATAGACATCCATGATGGTATCTGCCTCCTCGCTGATAGAGGCAGCGATGGTATCCAGTCCCACCGGACCACCGTTAAACTTGTCAATGATAGTATGTAGCACCTTATGGTCTATCTCATCCAGACCTATGGGGTCTACTTCAAGCTTGGATAATGCCTCAACTGCTACCGGTTGGGTGGCTACACCCTCTGCCATCACCTGAGCATAGTCTCTGACTCGCTTGAGCAATCGATTAGCCACTCGAGGTGTGCCTCTAGCCCTGCGGGCTATTTCCCTCAACCCTCCCCCTTCCGCTTTTACCTGGAGAATGCTAGCTGAGCGTTTGAGGATTGTTTCTATTGATGCCTGGTCATAGAAATCGAGGCGGTAAATAGCACCAAATCGGTCTCTAAGTGGGGGGCTGAGCAGGGCAAAGCGGGTGGTGGCACCAATCAGGGTAAAGGCAGGCAGGTTTAGTCGCAGGCTCCTGGCACCGGGACCCTTGCCTATAATGATGTCCAAGGCAAAGTCCTCCATAGCCGGGTATAGCACCTCTTCTACTGCCCTATTGAGGCGGTGGATTTCATCGATAAACAGTACATCGTGGTTGCGGAGGTTGGTTAGGATAGCTGCCAGGTCTCCGGTGCGCTCTATCGCTGGGCCTGAGGTAATCCTAATGTTAACCCCCATCTCAGTGGCAATGATATAAGCCAGGGTGGTTTTGCCCAGACCAGGTGGACCGTAAAGTAGAACATGGTCTAACGCCTCGCCCCTGCCTTTAGCCGCAGTGATAGCTATCTTCAGGTTATCCTTAATCTTATTCTGCCCGATGAAGTCATCAAAGCGTCGGGGTCGGAGGCTAGTATCAAGAGTTATATCCTCGGTTTTGGGCTTACCTGATATGATGCGGTCTATTTTAACCTCACCCCCTTGCTAGGTTGTTTTATTATACCACATCTTTACCTGAGCCAGGATAAAATGGAGAGTCGCCCTAATTAGGGCGACTCTGTTATTAAGGTAATCAGCTTTAGTGCGTGGGACCTTAGCTGGTCAGCTCCTCCTCTTCCCCGGCTACCAAACTTGGCACCTCCTCAGAAACTGGGCAGCGAGCTGGAATCAGCTTACCAATAATTACATTTTCCTTAAGCCCAACCAGCCTATCAATCTCGCCTTTGATCGCAGCCTCGGTGAGCACTCTGGTGGTCTCCTGGAAGGAGGCTGCTGCCAACCAGCTGTCAGTATTCAGCGAGGCTCTGGTTATACCCATCAATACAGAGTGGGCGGTAGCTGGTTCACCTCCTTCAGCCAGCACCTTGGCGTTAATATCCTCGTAACGGAACATGTCTATCAGTTCCCCTGGCACTAGGTCGGTGTCACCTGAGGAGTCAATGCGAACCTTAGCCAGCATCCGATGGACGATAACCTCAATATGCTTGTCGTTTATATTCACTCCCTGGGAGCGGTATACCTTTTGCACCTCATCTACCATGTATTGCTGGACTGCCTCCTTACCTAAAATATGCAGGATATCCTGTGGGTTGATAGAGCCCTCGGTAAGTTGCTGTCCTGCCTTTATGTGCTCCCCAGTTTGAACACGAATATGGGCACTAGCTGGAACAGCATACTCCCGCTGCTCCTCCTCCTGGTAGCTGATAAATAACTGGTCGCCTTTAATAGCTGCCTCCCCAGCGACACGTGCTAGGATAGGTTTAGTTTCAGTAGTTAGGGCTACTGACTGTGGTGATGCTTCAGCCTCGGGCGGTGGGCAGGCTAACACTGCTCCTATATCTGCCCATTGACCGTCATTCACCATAACCTGCCAGCCGGGCGGTAGTGAATATTCATCACGGTATACCTCAGAGCTAGTGACCTTAATCACCTTCCCCTCCTCATTCTGAACCACCTCGGCTACCCCCTCTATTTCTGAAATAGTTGCCTGACCCTTGGGCGATCTTGCTTCAAACAGCTCTTCCACTCTGGGCAGACCGCTGGTGATATCAAGTCCTACCACACCGCCAGTGTGGAAGGTACGTAGAGTTAGCTGGGTACCTGGCTCACCAATGCTCTGGGCGGCGATTATGCCTACTGCCGTGTTGAGGTCAACCAGATGCCCCCGGGCAAGGTCTCTGCCATAGCATCGCTGGCAGGCACCATGCCTGGAGCGGCAGCTAAGGGGAGAGCGGACATGAACTTTAGTTAACCCGGCAGCAATAATCTCCTTTGCCTTCTGCTCGTCAATCTCCTCATTTCGGTCAACAATGGTTTCTCCGGTTCCGGGGTTGGCCACTTTACTGGCAGCCAGCCGACCGATTATTCGCTCAGCAAGTGCTGGTAGCAGTTCCTTTTCTTGTGGTTTGGATATCCATATGCCATCTGTAGTGCCACAGTCCTCCTCGCGAGTGATAACATCCTGGGCAACATCAATGAGGCGTCTGGTGAGATAGCCGCTATCTGATGTCCTCAGGGCGGTATCGGCTAATCCCTTTCGGGCACCATGGGTGGAGATAAAGTATTCCAGAACACTAAGCCCTTCACGGAGACCTGACTTGATAGGGAAGTCTATTATTTTACCAGAGGGGTCAGTCATCAACCCCCGCATACCTGCCATCTGTCTGATCTGGGAAATATTCCCCTTTGCCCCTGATGTTGCCATCATGTAAATGCCGCCATAGCGGTCAAGAGTCTTGGAGATGATATCAGTGATCTTATCGGTGGTCTCCATCCATACCCCTATAGTATTATTATACTTTTCGTCCTCAGTGATTAAGCCACGGTTATACTGGCTTTCAATAATGGCAACCCTCTCCCCAGCCTCTTCTAGTAGCTTGGGCTTGCTCTGGGGAACCTGAATATCGCTCATAGCAATGGTAGTCCCCGATTTAGTGGCATAGTGGAAGCCTAGCTGTTTGATGTTGTCTACTACTTCAGCGGTATCTTCGTTACTTAGCAGCCTACAGCAATCGGTTACTATTTGCTTTAAGCTTGACTTATCAATTGCTTTATTGTAGAAGCCTAACTGAGGGGGCAAAACATTGTTAAAGATGATACGACCCACGCTAGTTTTAATCCTCTGCCCGTTTTCTTGTTGCTTTCTGACCTCAATCTCGGCTCTGAGGTCAATATGTCCCAGTTCATAGGTGAGCTTCGCCTCTTCAAAACTACCGAGGATTGTGCCCTCACCTTTGGCTCCGGGCATGATAGTGGTTAGGTAATAGCAGCCAAGAACCATGTCCAAGGTTGGTGTTATTATTGGCTCACCACAGCTTGGCAGCAGCATATTGTGGATGCTGAGCATGACCTCCCTGGCTCCTTTAACCGCAGCTTTAGACAGGGGAACGTGAATTGCCATCTGGTCACCATCAAAATCAGCATTGAAGGCAGCACATACCAGAGGATGAATCTGGATGGCACTACCATCGATGAGCACTGGCTCGAAGGCCTGGATACTAAGCCGGTGCAGGGTGGGAGCCCGGTTAAGCAACACCGGGCGTTCCTTGACAACCTCCTCAAGTATGTCATATACCTCTGGCTTTTTTCTCTCCACCAGCCGGCGGGCACTCTTTATGTTGTGTGCCAGCCCTTGCTCCACTAGACAGCGCATAATGAAGGGCTTAAATAGCTCCACAGCCATCCGTCTTGGTAGTCCACATTGGTGAAGCTTAAGCTCTGGACCAACAACGATAACCGAGCGTCCGCTATAGTCAACCCGCTTGCCCAATAAATTCTGGCGGAAGCGCCCTTGTTTGCCCCGGAGCATGTCTGAGAGTGATTTCAATTTATGATTACCGCTAACTGAGATGGCTCGTCCCCTCCTTCCATTATCGATGAGGGAATCGACCGCTTCCTGGAGCATTCTCTTCTCGTTGCGGATGATAACCTCTGGTGCCTCTATTTCCAGTAGGTGACGCAACCGGTTATTGCGGTTGATGACTCGCCGATAAAGGTCATTAAGGTCACTGGTGGCGAATCTACCTCCGTCTAGCTGAACCATAGGTCGAAGGTCGGGGGGTAGGACAGGCAGCACGATTAAAATCATCCACTCCGGCTTATTGCCACTGCGACGAAAGGCCTCCACTACCTGTAGCTGCTTAGCCGCCTTTCTGCGGCGTTGACCCGAAGCAGAACGGGTTTCTTGGAGTAGCTCATTACGCATTTCATCCAGATTTATGTCCTTAAGTAACTGCAGAATGGCCTCAGCTCCCATCCCGGCGCTGAAAACTTGACCATATTTTTGTTTGAGCTCATGATATTGATTCTCGGTGAGTAAGGCACATTTCCGCTGGTCCTTTAGCTGTTCCACATTGGCGGAAAGCTTCTCCTCAAGCTGCATTTTTTCCTCGGAAAAGCTGCGCCGGAGTTGGTTTACCTCCTCTACAGTTGCCTGACTGCCCTCCATCTCTGCAATTTTAGCCTCCAGCGCACTTTGGCGCTCAGCTATTTGCTGCAGGCTGTTCTCCTCGAGTTGCTCGATTGCCTCCTGGCGCGCCTCCTCATCTATAGAGGTAATGATATAGTGAGAGAAGTATAGGACGCGCTCCAAGCTCCGCGGTGATAGGTCAAGCAGTAATCCTATTCGGCTGGGTATCCCCCTAGCAAACCAGATATGACTCACCGGGCATGCCAGTTCAATATGTCCCATGCGCTCCCGACGTACCTTAGCTCGGGCTACCTCGACACCACACTTATCGCAGATAACCCCCTTATAGCGTATCCTTTTATACTTACCACAATAACATTCGAAGTCCTTAGTTGGACCAAAGATTCTCTCACAGAAAAGACCATCCCTTTCTGGCTTTAGGGTGCGGTAGTTAATAGTCTCTGGCTTGGTTACCTCCCCATATGACCAGCTCCTAATCTGCTCCGGTGAAGCCAGTGAGATACGAATAGCATCAAAATCGTTAACCTCAAGCATTTTCCTCTTCTACCTCTCTCTGAGTTGAATTCTCGATAGCCTCAAGCTCTGTCTTCAGTTTTGGGGCTTCTCTAGCTTCCTCGACAAATGTTGCCTTTTCCTCTTCGTTAATCACCTCAATGGCAAGCCCTAGGCTTTGCAGTTCCTTAACCAAAACCTTGAATGATTCTGGCACCCCAGCTTGGAGAATATCCTCATTCTTAACTATAGCCGTATAGGTTTTGTCTCGACCAGCTACATCGTCTGACTTAATGGTCAGGATTTCTTGAAGGTTGTGGGCAGTGCCATAGGCTTCTAGCGCCCATACCTCCATCTCGCCAAAGCGTTGACCACCGAATTGAGCCTTACCCCCCAGGGGCTGTTGGGTAATCAAGGAGTAGGGTCCGGTGGAGCGAGCATGAACCTTATCTTCAACCAAGTGGATTAGCTTCATCATATAGATGCTCCCCACCGTTACCGGCTGGTCAAATGGCTGACCAGTTCGTCCGTCGCGGAGTACAACCTTGCCTATGATAGGTGAGGGGAGGTTCCATTCAGTTTTTACCCTCTCCACTGCTTGCTCTAGTTGCTGTGGGTCAAGGTCTCGGCTGGCTATGCCTAGGTCTTCGAGCCATAAGCGTAGGCAAACCTCCCTCGCCTCCCCTGGGCAATCATCACTGAACACCCTATCCCCATCATAGCCATGGCTTTCAAGCCATACCTTAGCCTGCTCCAGTTGCAGGGTGGGGCTGTCATTACTGGGGTTAAGGTCAACTGCTCCAGCTCTTTGAGCTATCCAGGCTCTGGCTAGGGCATCCTCAATGGCAGCATCACTGGCACCATCAAAAACAGGGGTAAGCACCTTGAACCCCAGCATCTGGGCAGCCCATCCTAGGTGGGTTTCTAGAACTTGACCCAGATTCATCCGTGACGGGACACCTATGGGATTGAGGATAATATCTACTGGTGTACCATTGGGGAGGAAGGGCATATCCTCAGCGGGCGCTATGAGGGAGATGACCCCCTTATTGCCATGCCGCCCAGCTAACTTATCCCCTACAGAAACTCTTCGCTTCTGGGCAAGCCAGACCTGTACCCATTGGTTAACCCCAGCAGGCAGGTCATCACCACTACCACGGGAGAAGACCCTCACGTTAATCACCTTGCCCCACTCACCGTGAGGCACTCGTAGCGAGGTATCCTTCACCTCTCGGGCTTTCTCACCAAAGATAGCCCTAAGCAGTTTCTCCTCAGCAGATAGCTCGGTCTCCCCCTTGGGGGTAATCTTACCCACCAATATATCGTCCGGACCAACCTCGGCGCCAATCCGAACAATGCCAGTTTCATCAAGCTCTCGTAGACTTTCCTCACCTACATTGGGTATATCCCTGGTGATCTCTTCGGGTCCTAACTTGGTCTCCCTGGCTTCTATCTCGTGCTTTTCAATGTGAATGGAGGTAAACTTATCCTGTTCTACCAGGCGATTACTAATAATAATAGCATCCTCAAAGTTATAGCCTTCCCAGCTCATAAAGGCACAGATTACATTCTGCCCCAGAGCCAACTCTCCATATTCGGTAGATGAGCCATCGGCTAGAACCTGCCCCAGCTCCACCCGATTGCCCTTGCTTACTATCGGCTGCTGGTTGATGCACGTCCCCTGATTGGTGCGCACAAATTTCATTAATGGGTATATATCCTTATCGCCGTTATCCTTGGTAACCACAATTTGTGAGCTGGTAACCGAGGTGACTACCCCTGCATTTTGGGCAAAGATGACCTGCCCACTGTGCTTGGCGACTTCTAATTCCATACCTGTAGCTACCACAGGTGCCTCTGGGCGAAGCAGGGGTACCGCTTGCCGCTGCATATTAGACCCCATCAGGGCACGATTAGCATCATTATGCTCAAGGAAGGGTATCAGTGCTGTAGCAACACTAACTATCTGCTTAGGTGAAACATCCATTAGTCCGATTTTATCAGGTGCCTCCAGCACATAGCGGCTACCCAGCCTGGCTTCAACCTTTTCATCCATAAATTGGTTATTTTGGTCAAGACGAGCGTTAGCTTGGGCAATAGTGAATTCATCCTCTTTATCGGCTGTCATATAGACGACCTCATCAGAGACAAAGGGCACTACCTTTATTCTTCTGGGAGGTAGCTGAGATAGCTTGGTGGCAAGCTGGGGGGCGATGGTAGCCCCGGCTTCTACTATGGTTTTGCCCTTGTCGTTAAGCACTGCCTCCCGGGTTGTTCTACCCACCAGCTTATCATGGGTATTGTTCACCTCAGCAATAACCTTGCGGTATGGTGTCTCAATGAAGCCATATCGATTAATCCGCCCATAAGTAGCTAGAGAGCCGATGAGACCAATGTTAGGTCCCTCTGGTGTCTCAATGGGGCAGATTCTACCGTAGTGGGAAAAGTGGACATCCCGGACCTCAAACCCGGCTCGCTCTCGGGATAGACCCCCTGGTCCCATGGCTGATAGCCGGCGCTTATGGGTTAGCTCGGCCAAGGGATTGGTTTGGTCCATAAATTGTGATAGCTGTGAGCCACCGAAGAACTCCCTGACCGCTGCCACTACCGGGCGAATGTTGACCAGAGCACTGGGGGTAACTGCCTCAGCACTGATAATGCTCATACGCTCCCTAACCACTCGCTGTAGGCGCAGTAACCCAATGCGAAACTGGTTTTGAATTAGCTCGCCAACGGTGCGCACCCGCCGATTTCCCAGATGGTCAATATCATCGGGGGTATCGCTCCCATTATTAATCATGATGATGTGCCTTACTATCTCTACAATATCTTCCTTGGTTAGAGCCCGTTGACTTTCCGGAATATCAAGCCCTAATCGCTTATTAAGCTTATAGCGACCTACCTCCCCTAGGTCATAGCGCAAGGGGTCAAAGAACAGGTTGTTTAGTAGTTTCTTGGCATTTTCAATATTAGGTGGGTCCCCAGGACGCAACTTTCTATAGATATCGAGCAAAGCCTCAGGCTCATCCTTAACCAAAGGCTCGCGCTCCATAGTTGACCTGATAAATTGGTGCTCTGGGGAGTTATCCTCCTTGGAGAATAGGGTCAGCAGTTGCTCCTCACTACTATAACCAATAGCCCGTGTCAGCGTGGTAATGGAAATCTTGCGTTTGCCATTTATCTTAGCTGAGATCACATCCCGATTGCTGGTCTCAAACTCTAGCCAAGCCCCGCGGGTAGGGATTAGCTTAGCATGGCACAATTCACGACCACTGGTGGCATCTTCTTCAATGGTGAAATAGACACCTGGAGAACGGAGTAACTGGCTTATTGTTACCCGTTGGACACCACTGGTAATAAAGGTGCCTTTAGATGTCATCAGTGGAATGTCACCGAAAAATAGGTCTTGTTCCTTGATTTCCCCTGTTTCCTTAACCAGCAATTGTGTCCTCACATAGAGGGGGGCTGAGTAGGTCAGGTCTCTCTGGCGGCACTCCTGCTCGGTGTGATGGGGCTGGCGGAATTCATAGTCTATGAAGCTAAGCGCCAGTCTGTTGTGGGTGAAGTCCTCAATAGGAGATATCTCCTCCAGCAACTGCCTTAGCCCCTGTTCCTGAAACCAGCGGAATGAATCAGTTTGAACCTTAATCAGATTTGGCACCTCTAATATCTGGGGCAACCTGGCGTAAGATTTTCTGGGGACAGGGGGCACCTTCTGTTCAATGTTTGTTGGCAACATAAAACCCTCTCTTGCTCTACTCCTGAAACGAATGGACAAAATTTTACAGCAATATAGCACTAACCCAAAATCAAGCCCGTGGTTAATGAAGAGGTATAATAAGGTGAAAATTGGAGAGGCATAATTACAAACCTACATAATACCACTATTTTTAGTTTTTGTCAATAGCTCGGCGCTTGCTTCTTACCCTATTATCAATAAAACTCACTATGAAAAGAAGTAAGCCACTAATTAGCAGACCGCCCAAATCCAGATATTTTATATCAAATAATTTGCTGATAAGCGCCACCGACCCCCCACCTATAATTGCCACCAATGCCCCCAAGGGGGTAACTTTCAGCCTGTTCCTATAGAAGCCGGCAATTACCGGCAGAATCAAGCCACAGGTATATACGGTATAGGCAAAAAGAAGGGCATTTATTACCCCCTTTAGGGTTAATGCCAGTAATAGAGAACATAGCCCCAAAACAACTATCCCCCAGCGGGAAAGAGACAGGATTTCTCTCTGGCTAAGGGAAGGCTTGAATCGCCCCACTATATCCACAGTTAATATTGTGCTGGCAGTTAATAAACAGGTATCAGCCGAAGACATAACTGCGCCTAGTAATGCCGCCAGGACTATACCACCAAGAAATGGAGGTAAAACCTCATTTATTACCGTGGGGAAGGCTTGCTCTGGCGAAATCTGGGGGAATAAAGCGGATGCCCCCATACCAATCAAGGTAATACCAAAGGCAAAAGGGATAATAAGAAGAGCCGTCCACAACACCGATACCCTGGCGGTTTTAATATCCTTGGCACAGAAGAGCCGGGAATACATATCAGGTCCCACTACATAGGTTAACCCCACCAGTAACAGGAAAGAGATTAGCTCCTTGACACCAAAGTGAGCGCTGAGGGGAAAAGCAAACTGCTCTGGTGAAACGGAGGCCTGTAACCCGCTCCACCCTCCCAAACGAGACAGCAGTAAAGCCAAGCCACCAAAGATGCCGGCAAATATTATTCCTATTTGCAAGGCATCGGTGCGAATAATGGCATACTGACCGCCCAATATGGTATAAGCGACAAAAATTGCGCTAAACACTATCATCCACATAACAGGACTGCCTAACCCCAGCACACTCAATATCTTCCCCGAGGCTACAATTTGACCAGCGATAATACCCATCCAAGAAACAACGATGAGGACTGAAGCGGCTAAGGCTATGCGGCTATCATATTGCTTTTCCACCAGCTCGGGCAGGGTATAAAGTCCAAACCGCCTCACCTTGTCAGCCAAAAAAAGACCCAGAACCACCAGCCCAACGCTGCCCACCAATAGCCACCATGCCCCGGTCAGACCCTGCGTAAAGCCTAACCCAGCCATACCCACCGTGGCTGAGCCGCCAACAATGGTAGCTAACAGTGAGCTGGTAATAAGCAGAGAGGAACCCTTCCTCCCAGCAACAAAAAAATCATCAACCCCCCTCGCCTTCCTACGGCTCACCAGCCCGATGGCAATCATACCCAAAAAATAGAGAGCAATAATTATCAGCCCCGGCATCTTATATCCATCCTTTGGTTGAGAATGTTTTTGAGATGACCAGTGCATAGAGAGAGCAAAGAGGGTTTGATAGCTTTATCAAATTAAGAAGGTTGAGCGGGAACAACATCGCATCCAGATAGCTAAATATAAGCTAAAAAGGCAATCGACTATTCTCTAAAATTTCATACTTCGGCACTATCTACTTGGTTTTTCACTACCTAAAATTGCAATCTCTATATTCTTGCCGCAGTGGGGGCAGGTTACACTAAAGGCGATAGGCTGCTTCATTACCCGTTCAGCAACAGCACTAACTACTGAGTCAATATTATCTAAGCGGTGGTCTAACATATTAAGACGCCGCTTAATATGTTCAACATCCTGTGCTTGCTCCTGTCCTACCGCACTGAGTTCATCCTTCTCTGCCAAGAACACACCTCTAGGGAGATTATAACCGGACTAATTATATGGGTTAGATGACACTATGTCAAAGACCGATATTTGAGATTCTTTGGAAACCTATCCCCCTCAGCACCCAGAAAAATCATGATTTTTCTGGGAACCCGCATGACCCCCTTCCCTTTGAAAGAGATATTAAAAGAGAGGCAAAGAGAGGCGAAGTCTCTCTTCAGGAAAGATCTTCCCCTTCCCCTTGTCAAGGGGAAGGGGATACAGGGGATGGGGTTCTAAAAATTAAAGGGGTGAGGTTTATAAACAACCTTATATTGATATTGATTTATTAAAATTAGAGGCATATACTATAGGCAATAAAAACACAAAGGAGGTGTCCCCATGCCGGAGGAGGAAATCGGAAAGGTGAGCGACTTCTTTGCCCACCCGGTGGTTGCTGGTATTGATTTGACCGCACCGTTAAACGTGGGCGACAAAATCCATATCAAAGGTAATACTAGTGATATGGAATTAACTGTTGACTCAATGCAGATTAACAATGTGGATGTTAAAGAGGCTAAGGCGGGAGATGCCATTGGAGTCAAGGTTAGCGAGCGGGTAAGAAGGGGGGATATAGTCTATAAGGTTACTGAATAAAGCAAATTTCCAGAGATTTCCTCAGAGTTACAGGAAGTGAAAATGACGGTAAAGGTATTGATTGAGCTTCATGTGAAGAAGGGCAAAGAAGGGGACTTAATTGAGCTACTAAATAAATTGCGAACCGAGTTAATCTCAGGTGAGCTGCTTCAGAGCCTGGAGGACAAATCTACAATCTTTGCCCTTAGCACCTGGTTAAGCACACTGGACTGGAAATCCTGGGAAGGTAGTCCTAAGCGCCTAGAAATTGAGCCCAAAATTGAACCGCTGTTAACTGAATCACCTAAGTTAACTATTGCTGCATCTTTTTAGCAGCTTGCCCTAGTAATTAGCCTATGCTTTTAACCAGGTTAGCCATTTCAATGGCACTCACCGCCGCTTTAAAGCCTTCATTCCCCTCTTTAGTTCCTGCCCGCTCAATAGCTTGCTCTAAGGTATCGGCAGTGATTACGCCATAAATAACAGGCAGCCCAGTCTCTAAGCCCACTTTAGCGATACCCTTACTTACCTCAGCGGCAACGTATTCAAAGTGAGGTGTTCCACCACGAACCACAGCTCCGAGGCAGATAACAGCATCATATCGCTCGGTTTGGACTAATTTCTTGGCTATTAGCGGGATTTCAAAGGAACCCGGCACCCAGGCAACATCTATATCCTCCTCACTAACGCCGTGGCGAAGCAAGGCATCCTGTGCCCCCTCAACTAGTTTCTTGGTAATAAACTCGTTGAAACGGGAAACAACCAACCCAAACTTCAGCCCCTTCCCCAGTAACATTCCTTCAAAAGGCTTGCTCATTGCTTTCTCCTTATTATGTGATTATTTGATTAACCCTATCCCCTTTATCCCCTTCCCCTTATCAAGGAGAGGGGGAAGTATTGGTTTTGAAGGGGCGAAGCCCCTTCAAACTACCCTCACAATAAAAACAAGCTAATTAGAACTAGGATGCCATAGCCAATAACATAACCAAGAAGTGCCTATGCGGCTATCTTTACTACATCACTAAGGGTTAAGTCTGATAGTTTTTTTATGCTTCATTTTATTATTAGCCTATTTATCTTCGGCATCCGGTATTTCTAACAGATGACCTAACTTTTTCTGTTTTGTCTCCAGGTAATCACGGTTATAGGGATTAGGAATGGTGATAATAGGGAGTGTCTCAACCACCTTTAGCCCATAACCCTCTAAACCTATCACCTTTTTGGGGTTATTGGTGAGCAGCCGAATCTCGTGTAAGCCCAGATCAGCCAGGATTTGGGCACCTATGCCATAGTCCCGCAGGTCTGAAGGAAAGCCCAGGGACAGATTAGCCTCCACCGTATCCAGCCCCTCATCTTGAAGGGCATAGGCACGAATCTTGTTATGGAAGCCAATGCCTCGCCCCTCCTGCCTCATATACAGGAAAACACCCCTCCCCTCGTCGGCGATACTTTGCATGGCTAGGGCAATCTGCTCACCGCAATCACAACGAAGGCTACCAAATACATCCCCGGTAAGGCATTCACTATGAACTCGAACTAACACAGACTCCTCGGTGGATATATCCCCCATCACCAATGCCAAGTGCTCATCCGGGTCTATATCACTCTTGTAAGCAATAGCGGTAAACTCGCCATATCTTGTTGGCAGCTTTGCCTCAGCTACTCGGTGCACCAGCCTTTCATAGCGGCGGCGATAGGCAATGAGGTCAGCTATAGTTACAATTTTAATTCCAAATCGCTCTGCCATTACCTCAAGTTGAGGTAGCCGTGCCATAGAGCCGTCTTCACTCATAATCTCGCAGATAACCCCGGCTGGATAGAGCCCGACTAGCCTGGCTAAATCAACTATAGCCTCGGTATGCCCTGCTCGGACTAGGACACCCCCCTCCCTCGCCCGCAGCGGGAATATATGCCCTGGTCGGGCTAAATCGCCAGCCCTGGTAGCTGGGTCAACTATGGCTTTAATTGTCTCCGCTCTATCTGCCGCCGAAATGCCGGTGCTCACCCCATGTTTAGCGTCAACCGAGACAGCAAAGGCAGTAGAAAACTTTGAAGTGTTCTGCCCTACCATCAGAGGAATCCCCAATTCATCCAAACGCTTTCCTATAATAGGGAGGCAAATCAATCCCCTGGCATGCCTTGCCATAAAGTTAATGGCTTCGGCGGTAACCTTCTCAGCAGCCAGTGCCAGGTCGCCCTCGTTTTCCCTGTCCTCATCATCAACGATGATAACAAATTTGCCCGCTCTTATATCCTCAATAGCTTCAGCAATACCTGATAAGCCCATGCTTATCCCTCCTAGACTAACCTACCAGAAACCCTTGCTTCTGTAGAAAATCAATAGTTATGCCTGAGCGGCGAGCCTGACCGATTTGTTCCACATATTTGGCGATAATATCCACCTCTAAATTAACCAGGGCACCCACTCGCCTGCTACCTAGAGTAGTGTGTTTCTGAGTATAATCAACCACAGAAAGCTGAAATGAGCTGGTATCCTTAGTCACAATAGTCAGACTAACCCCATCAACGGCGATAAAACCCTTCTCCACCATATAGCGCAGTAGCTGGGTTGGGGTTTCAAATCTGATGAACATTGCCCCACCACCCCAGGTAACAGAGATTACCTTTCCTGTATCATCAACATGCCCCTGCACCAGATGCCCACCTAAGCGTCCGCCCAGAGGCAGAGAGCGTTCTAGATTAACCCAATCTCCAGCATAAAGTAGTCCGAGGTTGGTCCTGTTTAATGTCTCTGGCATCACATCCACGGAAAACAAATTACTATCAAAATTGGTTACTGTCAGGCATACCCCGTTAACCGCCATACTTGCGCCGCGCTCCATCCCCTGGAGAACATCGCCAGCGGCGATAACCAGACTTCCAGATGGCGCCGAAATAACTCTACCTATCTCTTCTATAATCCCGGTAAACACCTCTGTCCCCCTTTCGCCGCCACATATCCGCTAACCATCAAATCATCGCCCAGCTTTTCCACCCTACCCCGCTCTAATCTAAATGATTCTGCCACCTTACCAACCCCTTTGCCAGCCACTGCCGTCTTAGCCTCCGCCCCGCCAATGATAATAGGGGCAATAAAGGCGATAACCTTATCCACCAGCCCGCGGTCAAATAGAGAACCAAGCAGAATTCCACCACCCTCGACTAAAACACTGGTAATTTCCCGCTCACCCAATTCTGCTAGCAACTTTTCCAAATCTACCAACCCCTCTGCTGAGGACGATTCCAATATTTCAGCGCCAGCCTGAGCAAAAGCTGCTTTCTCCTCTGGCGTAGCCACCCTGCCCAGTGCCAGAAGCGTTTCCCCCGGCTCATTAAATACTCGAGCAGTTAATGGCGTGCGCCCTTTACCATCCACAATCACCCTGAGCGGTTGCTTTCTAGCTGTGCCCCCCTTGCCACCAGAGCACCTGGTGGTAAGGTGAGGGTCATCTGCCAACACGGTATTCACCCCAGCCATAATAGCATCACTGGCATAGCGGAGATTATGAACATACTTCCTCGCCTCCCTGCCGCTAATCCACCGAGAATCGCCCTTTCTGGTGGCAATCTTCCCATCCAGGCTTACAGCAAACTTGGCGGTCACAAAGGGGATGCCGGTAGTAATGAATTTGGTATAAGCCTCGTTAATCTCCTTAGCCTCCTCTTCGTGCTCACCGAGATATATTTTAATGCCTTCCCTCTCTAGCTCATCTTTACCCCGCCCCGAAACCGAGGGATTGGGGTCAAGCATAGCCATATGAACCTCTCTGATGTCGGCAGAAATGATTGCCTGAGTACACGGTGGAGTCCGACCATAATGGCAGCAAGGTTCCAGGGTAACATACATCACGCCCCCCTGAGCCTCTTCAACCGCCTGCTTCAGGGCTAATACCTCGGCATGCGGGGAGCCTGGTGGTTGGGTATAGCCTTGCCCTATAACCACACCTTTGTTAACCACCACCGCTCCCACTGCTGGGTTAGGGCTAGCCTGCCCCAGAGCTAGCTTAGCCAAGGAAAGCGCCTGCTCCATATAGTCCATGGCAACTGCCATTCTAGCACTTCCCTCAAAAAAAGTGCAACATTAGAGAATATTTATTAACCTCACCCCTCGAAGAGTCTTCGACCTTTATCCCCCTCTCCTTTCAAGGAGAGGGGGAAGAGAAGAAAGAGGGGCTGACGCCTCTCTTAATTAAATATTTCCCCCTTCCCCTCAGGGGAAGGGGGTCAGGGGGATGGGGTCAATGCCACGGAGAAACGCAATATAATAATCGGTGTCACCAATCTATCTGAACTAGCTCATATTATTTCCTCTAGAAGGATGAAGTCGGATAGGGTATAATAAGGATTGCTTTAGGGGGTAGTTGCTAAATGAGAAAGCTTTCCCATGAGATTCTGGTAACGCTTATACTGGCTATAGCCATCTTCTTACTACTACGAGCCACAGTTCAGAGTTTCATTATAGTAGAGCATTGCATGGAGCCTGAGTTTCAAGAGGGAGAACGACTACTGGTTAATAAAGTGGTTTATTATTTCCATGAACCTGAAAGGGGCGATGTGATTATACTTCACCCACCCCCTAACCCCGAAGCAGTCTATATCAAACGCATCATTGCTTTACCTGGCGAATCTGTTGAGATAAAAGAAGGGAAGGTCTATATCTATAAAAATGGCAATGTTATAGAGCTAAACGAGCCTCACTATATTGACCCTCCCAGATATACGTATAATAGGGCTACAGTTCCGGAAAATGAATACTTTGTTCTCGGCGACAACCGCAATAATGCCAATGATTCCCATAAAGGCTGGACAGTACCCCGCCAAGACATAATTGGCAAAGCCTGGCTATCATTCTGGCCAGCAAAGGAATGGGGGCTGGTTCCTAATTATCCATTGCAGGAGCAACTTGCCGCTCCATCAAGTAAATAGCTGCCTTTATTAGGGGTAGATTGAAGGGGGTGAGGTCAATAGAAAACATAGAGGAAATCTTTGAAAAATCGGGGGCTATACTTAAGGGGCACTTCCTGCTTACCTCCGGGTTACACTCCCCGGTCTACTGGGAGAAGTTCCGAGTTTTGCAATTTCCAAACTATACTGAGCAGCTTTGTCGCTTGATTGCCAACCACTTCCAGAAGCAAAGAGTCCAGGTAGTAGCTGGACCAACAACTGGTGGTATTATCCTGGCTTTTGAAGTGGCTAGACAGTTAGGAGTAAGGGGCATATTTGCTGAAAAGGAAGGTGCCCATGAGCGGGCTTTTAGGCGGGGCTTCAGCATCAACCCTGGCGAGCGAGTGCTTATCGTGGATGATATTCTCACCACCGGCAGCTCCATACGCCAGGTTATGACGGCAGTAACCAGTCAAGGAGGTATAGTAATAGGCATAGGGGTATTGGTTGACCGCTCCGAGCAAAGGATAGAATTTGGTGTCCCCCTTTTTAGTTGTCACCGGGCAGAAACTATAATTTACACACCGCAGGATTGCCCTCTATGTGCTGCCAAAATCCCACTGGTCAAACCCGGTGGTGGCTAAAACAAAAGGCCTATTGACAAAACGATATCAAGTTCTTATACTAGAATTGATAATAGGTTTAGCTATCGACCCACAGGGCGGTAAGCTTTTTAAAAAGTTTCTTAATAACCCTAGTCGCTTGGATCGGATATGACCGAGACGGCAAAAATGGAGTTTGTATTTGGGGTGCCCTCTCTGGCTGTGTCGGAGAGGGCATTTTTAATATAAATTTGGCTGGGCTAAAATGCTCAAATTAGGATTCATCGGAGCAGGAACGGTAGGTACTGCCCTATCTGTGAGGCTGAGCAGCAAGGGCTATCCCATAGCGGCAGTATCCAGCCGAAGTCGAACCTCGGCCCAAAATCTAGCACGGGTAGTCAACGGCTGCCGTGTGTTTAATAACAATCAAGCTGTTGCCGATAATGCCGAGCTTATCTTTATTACTACCCCCGATGATGCTATCGCCTCAGTAGTTTCTCAAATACAGTGGCACCCCGGACAGAGTGTGGTTCATTGTAGCGGTGCCGCCTCAACTGATATTCTGCAACCAGCCAAGGGATTCGGGGCACAGATTGGTGCTTTCCACCCCCTGCAGACCTTCGCCAGTGCCAAACAAGCCATAGAGAATATACCGGGCTCAACCTTTGCCCTGGAGGCTGAGGAGCCTTTACTAAACACACTCAAGGATATGGCTTCTACCCTTGATGGTCACTGGGTAGAGCTAAAGGCAAGCGATAAGGTAATTTATCATGCGTCAGCAGTCATTGCCTGCAACTATATGGTAACTGTGGTCAAGTTGGCTACTGACCTGTGGCAAAGCTTTAACATACCACCGCATCAGGCTACTCAGGCACTACTGCCGCTGCTACGAGGGACACTTAATAATATTGACACCGTGGGAGTACCTCAATGCCTCACTGGACCAATCGCTCGTGGAGACATCGGGACTATTAAGAAGCACCTTGATGCCCTGCATCAAACAGCCCCCAACTTGCTCTCCACCTATCGCGAGCTTGGTCTACAGACCATCCCCATCGCCCTGGCAAAGGGAAGAATAAATCAACAACAGGCGCAGGAGCTGCAGGCTATACTAGAAGAGGTCGTTTAGCAACCTATCCCCCTAACCCCCTTCCCTTAATAAGGGAAGGGGGGATTAAGAGGGTGAGGTTAATAAACAATAATAAAAATCAATTATTGGAGAGTGTGATGCGAATAATGCTTAAAGGTAAAATCCACCGAGCCCACGTCACCGGGGTCAATGTCAACTACGAAGGGAGCATCGCCATCGACAAAAGGCTTATGCAAGAGGCTGACATTCTCCCTTATGAGCAGGTTCAGGTACTAAATGTCAACAATGGTGCCCGTTTTGAAACCTATGCTCTTGAAGCTGAGCCTGATAGTGGGGAAATCGGCATCCAGGGTGCTGCCGCTAGATTAGCCAGCGTCGGAGATATTGTTATCATCCTTTCCTATTGTCAGGTTAAGGATGAAGAAGCCCATAATTTCACCCCAAAATTGGTATATGTTGATGGCAAAAATGCCATCACTGAAACCAAACGAGAAGTCGGGGCTATATCTTTTTAGGGGGTAAATAAATGCGCATAACTATAAATCAGATAAAGGAAATGAAGCAAAGGGGCGAGAAAATCACTATGCTCACCGCCTATGACTATTCCACAGCCAAGCTCGTTGATGAGGCGGGAATACCACTAATTCTGGTAGGAGATAGCCTGGGCATGGTAGTCCTTGGTTATGAATCAACTATACCGGTAACAATGGAGGAGATGCTGCACCATACCAAGGCTGTGGTTAGAGGCGCCAAGCAGGCGATGGTAGTTGGTGATATGCCATTTATGACCTACCACATAAGTGTTGATGATGCCCTATATAATGCTGCCTGTTTTATTCAGGAGGGAGGCGCCCAGGCAGTTAAGCTTGAAGGTGGTGTAACCATAGCAGAAAAGGTGAGCCGAATTGTGGAATGCGGCATCCCGGTTATGGGTCACATAGGACTTACCCCCCAGTCAATCTACCAACTAGGTGGCTTTAAGGTGCAGGGTAAAAGCCCAGAGGCAGCAGCCAGATTGCTTGAAGATGCTCAGGCTCTAGAGCAAGCTGGAGCCTTTGCCATTGTCCTGGAGACAATCCCCAGCCAGCTAGCCAAAATAATCACGGCAAAGATAGGCATCCCCACTATCGGCATTGGTGCCGGCATAGATTGCGACGGTCAGGTTCAGGTTATCAACGACATTCTGGGTTCGTTCACCGACTTTGTCCCCAAGCATGCCAAGCAATATGCCAAGCTCACCGATATTATCTCAAAGGCGGTTACTGAATATCACAATGAAGTGAAAGCGGGTAGCTTCCCCACCGAGAAACAAAGCTTCTCTATGGATGAAAGCCTATTGGCTAAGCTAACCAAATAGTCCGCTTTTTATGAAGGAATCATTTATTAAGGGAAGTTTGAAGGGGCTAACGCCCCTTCAATACCTATATCTCCCCCTCCCCTTCAAAGGAGAAGGGGATTAAGGGGGTGAGGTAGATAACATCATGGTGGTCGTTGAAACAATAGACGACCTGAAAAGGTTAAGACTCAAGCTCACCGAGCCGGTTGGCTTTGTTCCCACCATGGGCTACTTCCACCAAGGGCATCTGGCTTTAGTCAGACAAGCCAGAGCAGAAAGCCCCTCAGTGGTGGTTAGCATATTTGTTAATCCCACCCAGTTTGGTCCCGAGGAGGATTTTGATAGATACCCCCGCGACCCCCAGCGTGATTTGGCTCTGCTGGAAAAGGGAGGGGTTGACATTGTCTTTATGCCCTCGGTAGACGAGATGTACCCGCCCCAGTTTAATAGCTGGGTGGAGGTGGGTAAGGTCGCCGAACGGCTGGAGGGTGCTTCCCGCCCCGGTCATTTCAAGGGCGTTGCCACGGTGGTCGCCCGGCTATTTGACATTGTCCAGCCAGATAAAGCCTACTTCGGGCAGAAAGATGCCCAGCAGCTGGTAGTTATCAAAAAGATGGTGGCTGACCTCAATATGAACCTGGAGATAGTCGCCGTTCCCACAGTGCGTGAGCCCGACGGTCTGGCGATGAGCAGTCGTAATACTTACCTCAATCCCAAGGAACGAAAGGCAGCAACGGTTCTCTATCAGGCACTCAGCCTGGCTCAAAAGCTCTGGTCGCAGGGAGAAAGAAACACTGAGCGCCTGCGTCAACAGATGACAGCCCTTATTCAAAAACAGCCACTGGCAGATATTGATTATGTCAGCATAGCCGACGCCGAGACCCTTGACGAACTGGATAAAGTCAAATCCCCGGCTCTGGTATCGCTGGCGGTAAGGATTGGCAAGACTAGATTGATAGATAATGTGGTGGTGGGATAGGAGGCCGGTAAGGTTAAAGCTCGTTGTCCTCCAGAAATCGAACCACCTTTCTTAGTGCGCTCCTATACTTCTGTTCTTGTGCGTACCACCATACGCCGTGACCATGTATAACTTCGTTTCTTTTTTTATTGAAATCTATTAGCTTGCTGAACTCAGTATCGTTAATTAGCCCCATAAAGTGAGCCCACGTGATGAGTTCATAGGTATGGATTCTCGATTTATCAGGGATTGGCTTCTTCAAAGTTCGTTCAATCCTGTCCCACAATATCTTTTCAACCCCGAGCTGAATATGAACAAAAGCTCCAATATAATCGCCATTGTCTATCATCTGCCTAAGTTGGTCAGTACCTTTGTAGCGAATGACAGCTGAGCTTTCGGATGCCTTACCGGAATCGACAACTCGTTTGTTCTCATCAATGGTGTTCATCTCGTTTCCTTCACCACATACAGAATCTTCTAAAGAGCCGTGGATATTTGACACTATAAGTAGCTGAGTTGCGTATGTCAATACCCCCCTATAATAGCAAGGCACCGCTACCTCCCGCCGTATTTAAAATCCTACTCCCTAACCAGCCCCATTATACCCACCATGGCTATAAAAGCAAGACCGGCGCCAAGGAAGAAGGGAGCCGCTGTGCTGTAAGCCCTTTTTTAAGAACTCGCTCTCCAGTGTCAGTCTGCCCACCAACCGCTCCAGCTTTTCTATCCTGTCCTTAAGAGCAGCCTCCTCAGCAGGCTCGTTATCAAACTTACCCTGGCAGTATTACTTCTTCCAGTGATAAAGTATGCTCGATGAGATATTATACCTGTGGCAGAGCTGGGCAGGTTGGCTTTCCCCACTCAGTAGCTCCTCTACTCCCCGCCTCTTAAATTCTAGGCTGAAACTTCTCTGATTTCTCATGGCAAGGTCCTTTCTCCCTCCATTTATAGAATACTCCGACCCTACCAAACCTTCCTAACCTAATGTGTCCAGTTTCAGGGGTTCACTCCAGAGCCTTGTGAGCTACAAAGCCGTTGCCTGAACGCTTGCCCTCTATATTCAGTTGTTTCACTAAACCCCCTTTTGGCTATCCGATAGTGGGCAAGGCTATCGGCTTCACCTAGTAGTAAGCTATGGTCAATCCGCACCTCGCTGACATTGTCCACATTCATGAACCGGTGATTCCCCTGCTCTCTGTAGCTGCCCTTTACTTCTCTAAATCGGTTAATGTTGGCACCTTTCATGCCTATCACAACACCCCCAGGGGGTATCACCTTTGTCATCCATTTCTCAAAGGGGCCTATAGAAGGCTCGACGGGAAGATAGCCGTCTCCCCGCCGGCAAGGGATTTTGTGGCCAAGTATCTCCCCGGAGAGTACCGCATAATTCCCAACGGTGTTGCCTTCGAGCATTTTGCCGCTGACGTTCCTCCCATCGGGGAATTCTGTGACGGTAAGTTGAATATCCTCTTTGTTGGTCGCCTGGAAAAGCGCAAAGGATTGGACTATCTCCTCGGAGCTTACGGGCAGATTAAGAGGGAGTTTCCGAATTCACGACTGATTGTGGTGGGACCGGGAACCAGACTGCGCCGCAACTACATGAGGCAGGTCAGCAAAATGAAATTAAAGGACGTGGTCTTTGCCGGTCGTGTTTCTTATGCCGACCTTCCCCGATACTACCATGCCGCCGATATCTTCTGTGCCCCGGCCACTGGAGAGGAAAGCTTCGGCATCGTTTTACTGGAGGCTATGGCCGCGGGTAAACCCATCGTAGCCTCAAATATCAGCGGATATGCCAGCGTAGTAGACGATGGCATCCAAGGATTGCTGGTGCCTCCC
>JAUWIX010000028.1 GCA_030608005.1 Dehalococcoidia bacterium | reverse complement strand
CTTGACAAATGTGATACAAAATGTATACAATATGTTACTACATTTTGGTAGGAAGAATGTATCATAACATTTTCCGGGGAGGTGAATTGTGACAACTCAAGCAGGGAAGTTGACTATTAGTTTACCCAAGAACTTGATTTCGTTTGCTGATGAGGTCGCAAGTGAAGAGAATATTAGCCGTAGTAAAGTTATATCTGATTGTCTTAGGGAGTTTGCCCAAAAACGCAAAATACAGCTAATGGAAGAGGGTTATAAGGCTATGGCTAATGAAAATAGGGAGTTCGCAAGGGTGGCTTTTGAGTTACAGCGAAAGGTAGTTCTTGGGCAGGAATGAGATATTCATGCCTAGAGATGTAAAACGAGGCGAAATATATTGGGTGGATTGGAGTCCTGGGAGGGGAAGTGAGCAGACTGGGGTAAGACCAGCTCTTATTATTCAAAACAATACCGGTAATAGAGTTAGCCCCACAACTATTGTGGCTTCAATGTCTACTGCACCCGAAAAACCTTTCCCCTTTCTAGTTAGAGTTACGGCAAAAGAAAGTGGATTAAGACAATATGGAGCCGTGAACTTAGCGCAAATATTAACTATAGACAAGACATGCCTCGGTGATAAATGCGGACAGTTAAGTAGTCAAAAGATGCTAGAAGTCGATGAAGCTATAAAAGTCAGCCTTGGGATAGCGGATTTAGAATAATGCCTAAAGTAAAATTCCTCTTTTAGAGGATAACCATGGTGGTAAGGGAAGAAGAGAGTTTAAGAGGGGCGTCAGCCCCTCTTTTATAATAAATTCCCCCTCTCCTTGATAAGGAGAGGGGGTCAGGGGGAGAGGTTACCTAATAATTATAATTTTGGTAAGTATCCCTTGAAGTAACATATAGGGTATGCTCTAGTTCAGATAGATAGGTGACACAGATTATTATGTTTCGTTTCTCTGCAGCATTGACCCCATCCCCCTGTCCCCCTTCCCCTAGAGGGGAAGGGGGAAGTAGTTTTAAGAGGGGGCTTCGCCCCCTCTTTTTTATTCCTCCCCCTCTCCTAGAAGGAGAGGGGGACTAAGGGGGTGAGGTGCAGAAAGTTGAGGTGTCACTAATCATATGAACGAGTACAAGGTATTGACAACCAGCCGATTTGTATGATACACTTGTTTCAAGAACAAGTGTATCAAGGAGAGAGCAATGGCTGTTTCCAATACTCGGTTGCGCATCCTGAACTTTATCCGCAAATTCCTTGATGAAAGGGGCTATGCCCCTACCGTCAGGGACATTGCCAGAGGGTGTAACATCAGCACACCGTCTGTAGTTCAGCACCATCTGAACACCCTGGAAAGGCAGGGATACATACACCGCGACCCGGAGGTGTTCAGGAGCATCCAGCTTGCTGAGAGAAAGCGAGAGGGCATTTCCCGAGTGCCCTTACTGGGAACCATTGCCGCTGGTGAACCGATACCGGTGCCCACTTCAGACACCTGGGCTACAATCCCTGAGGAGACACTACAGTTAACCGATGAGGTGACCCAGGGTAAGAAAGGTGTCTATGCTCTTAAGGTAAAGGGAATTTCCATGATTGATGCCTTCGTTGATGATGGAGACATCGTCTTGATACAGCAGACAAGCACAGTAGAAGATGGCGAGGTAGCTGCGGTTTGGCTGAAGATAGAGCAGGAGGTAACTCTAAAGAAGGTCTATCATGAAGCCGGTCGGATCCGCTTGCAGCCAGCCAACAGGCAAATGGAGCCAATGTACTACAAACCGGAGGACGTGGAGGTTCAAGGTAAAGTAATTGGAGTTTTACGGAAGCTATAAACCGAGGGAGGTTGAAGAATTGGCTAAGCTACTGGAAAAACCGGAGGAGCTGAAGGTAAGTGTGAACATTCAGGGTGTGCCTTTAACCCTGGTCAGAAATGGAGAGAAACAGCGTGTGACCAAAGTATATCAAAGCTGGCGTGTAGTCGAGGAGTGGTGGGGAAAGGAGATTTCAAGAAATTACTTCAGGGTTAAGACCAATCGAGGTCTTGTCTGTGATATCTATCGGGATATGCCAACCGGCTGTTGGTATCTGAGCAGAATTCATGATTAAAATGAAGGTGCCTGACTATGTTGTCATAATCGGGCATTTGTGATACTATCGGGTCAAAGTTGAGTGCCCTCGGTTACAGATACCGTTTAGTATGCCTGCAAAGGAGGGTCAATTCAAAATGACAACAACTTCAGATCCATCTGGGTTTAAAGGTGCCTATATCGCCCCTGAAGCTGCAATCTACCTCACCGCCACTCTCAAAAATGACGTGCATATTGAACGTCCCGCTTATCCCATCCACTCTAGAAATCTGATTCGCTGGATAAGAGTAGGCTTGATGTCACCTGAATTAAGGGATGTCCCAGGCAAAGAATTATTAATCGGTTTTGAAGACCTCATTTCTATGCGTGTCATTGCTATATTACGTTCTTTAGGAGTGTCATGGAAAAGAATTCACAAAGCTGAGGATTGGTTGCGTGAACAAACTGGATATCCACGACCTTTTGCAATTGAGCGTGTATGGACTGAAACTACAGATGTATTTGCGGAGTTTCACGAAGGTTTTATTGCTGCAAGTCGTGGCGGGCAATTAGCTTTTACTGAGATGATTGCACAATACTTGCAGTCCGTACAAGACATGATTTTCGTTCCACACAACGGTGTAAGTGTTGCCAATTCATGGATACCTCATGCTGATGTAATGATGCATCCAAGAATACAATTTGGAGAGCCTTGCGTAAAAGGCACACGCATGCGAACTCGTGTGCTTTGGCAAATGAGGAACGGTGGCGATTCTACCTCATATCTGACAAGAGCCTTTGGTCTTACAGAAACTCAGGTAGAACACGCATTGGAGTGGGAACATCGTCTTAGAGCCGTTCAAACCTCCACGATATCTCGTTGATAAAGACTTAAGCCCAGATATTGCAAAAGCATTGGGCCTATTTGGTTTTGACGTCCAGCACGTTGAATGGATACCTCAATTTCAAAATCGTCCTGAGGGAGTCGATGACCCAGAAATCATTGCATGGTGCAAGGATAATGGCCGAGTGTGGATTACACACGACATAAAAGCCAAGAAAAAACACGATGCAGACTTGAAAGCTGGCCGTATTAGTGTTTTGTGGCTACGTGGGCACCCTGAAAAATTTGCTACGTGGCAACAATTCAAAGTCCTTGTACGTGTATTAGATAGATTGCATCAAATGCTTCTATCAGCGCATGGTGCAATGTACTTTCAGGCAGGAATAAAAGGTGGCCCTGCTCCAAAAGTTGTATGGACTGAATTGGGCCGTGATATGCTTCGCAGACAATAATCAATACTTGCCACCAACCACAACCGACTAGAACCTCCCGCCTATCATACATTGACAGCTCTCCTCAAGGCTAGGTAAACTAGTCCTACCATGACCAATATTGAAGCCATTGGTCACCAGCTAGCTGAGGCAGTTAAAGGATATAGCGCCGACTATATAGAGGCTCGTCTGGAGGAGAGCCAACGAAGCCATATCACCTACCTAGGGAGAGAACTGGAATCCGTTGGTCAGGCAACCGCCGTCGGGGGAAATGTGCGAGCCCTGGTAAGAGGCGGCTGGGGCTTCGTTAGCTTCGATAGCCTGAGTGACCTCCCGAGCCGAATAGAGCTGGCGGTAAAACAGGCAAGACTGGTGGGCAAGGAAGAAAGCAAACTAGCCCCGGTTGAACCTATAGTTGATATTGTATCCGCTGAGATAGATAAAAACCCACTGACTATGCCCCTGGCTGAAAAGAAGCAACTGCTGGATGAATATAATGCTCTTATCTGGCGCACCCCAAAGCTCCAGACTTCAATCATTGCCTACGGTGATAGCCATAAAAAGGTCATCTTTTTGAGTTCATTGGGTAGCTATATTGAGCAGGAGAGGTCAGATGTTATTCTACGCCTGACCGCTATAGCCGCCGAAGGCAGCGAGGTGCAGCAGGTAGGATTGAGCCTAGGCAGTAGAGGTGATTTCAGCTCAATACAGGGGCTCCACCAGCAGGTAGAGCAGATGGCAAAGCACGCCGTGGAGCTATTATCAGCCCCGCAGGTAAAGGGGGGAGAATATACCGTGGTGTTAGACCCGGTTCTGGCTGGCGTCTTCGTCCATGAAGCCTTTGGACACCTATCGGAGGCTGACTTTGTTTATGAAAATGACCGCCTGCGCCAAATTATGGTTCTGGGCAAGAAGTTTGGCAGCAGCAAGCTTAATATCGTTGATTCTGCAGCTATACCTGGACTTCGAGGTAGCTACAAGTATGACGATGAAGGGGTGCCGGCAACTAAAACCTACCTTATCAAAGAAGGGGAATTGGTGGGCAGGCTCCACTCCAGGGAAACTGCTGCCAAGATGAAGGAAAAGCCTACCGGCAATGCCAGGGCCATTAACTACCGCTACCCACCCATTGTGCGCATGACCAATACCTATATTGAGCCAGGCTCAGCCTCCTTTGAGGAGATAATAGGTGATATCAAAGAAGGGGTCTACGCCAAGAACTGGTTTGGTGGCACTACCAGTATGGAGATGTTCACCTTCTCCGCCGGCGAAGCCTATATGATTCGCCATGGCAAATTGGCTGAGGCACTGCGACCGGTAGTGCTTACCGGCAATGTATTCACCACCCTTAATAATATAGATGCCATTGGTAATGACCTGGAGATGAACCAAGGTGGTGGCTGTGGCAAGGGGGGGCAGGCGCCTTTGCCAGTATCCAATGGTAGCCCCCATATCAGAATTCGCAACTGCCTAGTTGGAGGCAGGTAGGGTGGAAAATATCCTGGCTCAAGCGAAAAGGGCGGCTGAGGAAGCTGAGGTGTTTATGGTTTCCGCAGAGGAAACTCCAGTGCAATTTGAAACCAATCGCCTGAAGCATATTCAAAGCAAGCAGAGCACAAGCGCGGCTCTGCGCATTGTCAGACAAGGCAGGCTCGGCTATGCATCTACCACCGAACCGAATGACATCCAGAACCTAGTGGATAATGCCGTGGCAACAGCCCAGTTCGGCATGCCACCCAGGTTTGAACTCCCCTCCCCAGTCTCATATCCTCAGATTGAGGTCTTCGACCCTGATATTGAGTCCATATCCATAGAGAAAATGATTGAGCTTGGTGAGGAACTCATAGCCATGGTTACCAGTCATACCCCAGATATCGTATGTGAAGCGGTAGTGACCAAGGGCACAATCTCCTTCCAAATTATAAATTCCCGCGGTGGGCAAGCTAACTACAGGAAAAGCATCTTCGGCTTAGGTATTGAAGGCAGCCTGATTCGGGGCACAGATATGCTGTTTGTCGGCGAAAGCCAGAGCTCCTGCCATCCCTTAACCCAGCCCAAGACGGTAGCCGAGGCAGTAATTCAGCAACTGGAGCTAGCCAAGAACCGAGCCTCAGCACCAACCAAGCAACTGCCGGTAATCTTTACCCCCTGGGGGGTGGCTAGCGCCCTAATCCCCTCTTTAATGGTGGCTTTCAATGGTAAGACCGTCCTGGAGGGAGCATCACCCATTGGCAATAGGCTTGGTCAGCAGGTGTTTGACCCAAAGCTATGGCTGTGGGATGACCCGACTATAGCCTACCGCCCCAACAGCCGCCCCTGCGATGATGAGGGGATACCCAGTCAACGCACCCCCCTTATTGAGCAGGGGGCTGTAGCCAACTTTCTCTACGACCTACAAACAGCAGCCCTGGCTCACACCAAGAGCACCGGCAATGGTAGCAGAGGTGGCGGATTGCCTGCCCCTTCACCCTCTGCCCTTATCATCGCCCCAGGCAAGACCACCCTGGATGAAATGGTAAACGATATAAAAGAGGGGCTGATTATTGAACAGCTTATGGGAGCAGAACAGGGCAATATTTTAGGCGGCGATTTCAGTGGCAATGTCCTTTTAGGTTATAAAGTAGAAAGTGGTAAAATAGTGGGTAGGGTTAAAGACACTATGGTTTCAGGGAATGTCTACCAGGTTCTTAAACAGATTACAGCTATTGGCAGCGAGGCTAGGTGGGTAGGTGGCTTTGTTCACACCCCACATATTTATTGTCCTAGCCTGTCGGTAGCTAGTAAGTAAGAGGTGGTTTATCAGGTTAGGGAACGGCAGATTTTGAATAGATTTAATCTTTAGGAGTGAATATGGAAAAGAATACCTATAGACCAAAGTATCTCGCCGCCGCCAATATCGCTCAGATGAGGTGGTGTGAGTCTAAGTTTGTCTTTCGGTCTAGGCGAGACGAGGAGATGTTCAGATTGGCATACGAAGAAGATTGTAAGAAATACGGAGAAGGATTAAGTGTGAAACAGCTTAACAAGCTTCTTCGCTCTGAGAAAAGCGGACCCGACCAAAAAAAGAAAATTGTCAACCTCTCAGACGGTGGCTTGTTAGTGTTCTATCATGACGAGGGGGTAGATATTTCGTCTGATGAAATTGAGCGGGTTAAGGCAGAAGTCGAGGCCTCGGGGAAGCTACCAGAAGAAGGGAGTTTCATATATGGCTTAGGGTTCATTGGAGGAGGTTCTCAGTCCTGGGAGATAACCGGGCTGTCTCACCAAATGGCACTTGCCAAGAACCTCCCGACACTACGATACCATTTTAGGTTTAGGGATTATATCATTGAAGCAGTTCCTGACGGTATAGCTACCGATTACTGCTATGAATTCAAGACTACTGCTACTGGATTTCTCTTTCGCTATGCTAAACCTGTCGCCATTGCCCAAGCCATACTTTACTCTTACTTCTTTAATAGAAAGAAATATGAGGTGGAAATTTACATTCGTGATAAAGGGGAAATCAAAACAATTGATGGCGAGCTTAATAGGGCAGAGGTTGAGGGCATGCTTGATAGGATGGATGCATTACTTAAGGGAATACTCGAGCCAATTCCCCCAAAGCGTTTTAAATGTAGGAATTGCGAGTTTTTAAAAGATTGTTCAATTTCCTAATTAAGCCATTTATGAAAGGGAGTTGTAGAGGGGCGAAGCCCCTCTGAAAAAAATATCTTCCCCTTCCCCTTGATAAGGGGAAGGGGATAAAGGGGATAGGGTTACCTAATGAATGATTTAGTCAAGCTTTATGCCCGCCCAAGGCTTAAGTCGCCGATTATGCTGGCTTCCTGGCCCGGCATCGGCGATGTATCAATTATAGTAGCTACCTACCTAAAGAGAAAGCTGGACTTCAAGGAACTGGGGGAAATTGAGCCCTCGTATTTCTTTGACGCCATCGGGGTAGTGGCTAGGGACAATGTCATAGAGGAACCACAGTTCCCCCAGAGCAAGTTCTACTACTGGAAAAACAAAGCCGGGGGAAGTGATATAATACTATTCATCGGTGATGACCAACCATTCTCCAAGGGATATGAGCTGGCTAACTGCGTCCTCGATGTGGCACAGAGGTTTCGGGTTAAGAGGGTATATACCTGTGCCGCAGCTCTAAGCCGCATCCACCACACCGAGCAGCCCAGGGTGTGGGGGGTGGTCACCAGCCAGCATATGACTGAGGATTTGGAGAAATATGGTTTGGTGCAAAGGGGTAATCTACAAATCGCAGGGTTGAATGGGTTACTGCTGGGCGTAACCAAAGAGAGGGAAATTGAGGGTATCTGTCTTTTGGGCGAGGTGCCTATGTATGCTACCCGAATCCAGAACCCTATGGCTGCCTTGGCTGTGCTTAAGGTGCTGACCAGGATGCTAGATATTGAAATTGACATGTCCGAGCTGGCTCAGATAGCCGAGGAGACCGCAGATAGGATGAAACAGATTGCGGCTGAGGCTATGGGAGAATATATCGACCGTTTTACCAGGCCTATCTGGGAATACGGAGAGGAAGAGGAAGAGGAGGAATAAACTAGGGAGCATTTTATGTCATTGCCCATTGAGGAGACCATTGCTGACCTGGGTAACCGTAATAAGCCGTTGCTCAATTCAAGGCTAACCGAACTGTCAAAGCTAAACTCGGAAGAACTGGCGCTTTTTGAACAGGCATGGGCAGCCATTGAGCCAAAACGGCGGAGGCAAATTATGTATCGCCTGGTCGAGCTAGCCGAGGATAACTTTGAGCTCGACTTTGATAGCATCTTCAAGGGTCGATTAAAGGACCAAGATGCTGAGGTGCGGAGCAAGGCTATTGAAGGTCTGTGGGAAAGCGAGGAAGCATCTCTGATTGACCCTCTAATCAAGCTACTGAAACAAGATAGCTCGGAGAAAGTCCAGGCGACGGCAGCAACGGCGCTGGGCAAGTTTGCCATGTTAGCCGAGCTTAAAAAGCTGCGCCCCAGCCACAAATCCAAGATAGGCCAGACTTTACTCGCCGTAATTGATGATAAAAGCAAGCCTTTAGAAGTCAAACGCCGTGCCCTAGAGGCGGCTGCCCCATTAAGCCTGCCCCAGATGAAAAAAGCCATTGTGGAAGCCTATCAAAGTGGTAATCCTAAATTGAGAACCAGCGCTCTTTTCGCTATGGGTAAGAGCTGTAACCACTCTTGGCTACCAATCCTGCTAAAGGAACTAGCTAGCGCTGATGCCGAGATGCGCTATGAAGCAGCCGGGGCATGCGGTGAGTTGGAAGAGGAAGAGGCAGCCCCCTATCTCATAGAGCTTATCAATGACCCTGATGTTGATGTCCAGCTGGCTGCTATCCAGGCACTGGGTAAGATAGGTGGTCCTGAGGCTAAAGGCCGCCTTGAGCAGCGTCTGAATAATCCCAGTGAGGTAATCCAGCAGGCGGCGGAGCAAGCCCTACACCGGCTAGAGGCTGAGGAAGGCCCATCATCTTTCCGAATTTGAAACCGTTGAGGGCGCTATGATTGTTGGCAGTAAGATTAAGCTTCGAGAAAAAAGATTAGCCGACGCCCCCGATGATTATGCCTGGCAAACAGACCCCAATCTAGCTCAACTTAACGCTGCCCCACTGCCAACCGTTACCTTCCCGCAGTATTTATCAGACTACGCCAGCGAATTGCACTACCCTCCCCCACTTAGACATCGGTTCGCCATAGAAACGCTAGACGGTAAGCACATTGGCAACTGCACATATTATGGCGTTGATAAGACCAAGGGCGAAGCCGAGCTAGGTATTATGATTGGCAACCGTGACTACTGGGACAAGAGCTATGGTGCCGATGCAGTAACCACCCTGGTCAACCACATTCTCCGCCAGACAAAGCTCAACCGAATCTACCTGAAGACCCTGGACTCAAACACCAGGGCGCAAAAGTGCTTCAAAAAATGCGGCTTCACCCCCTATGGATTCCTGAATAGGGACGGATATAACTTTGTGCTTATGGAATTGCACCGTAAACGATGGGAGGAACAGCAAACTTATGAAGGAGGTGAATAATGGTTGAACGTTTAGAAAGGGGATGGCATGAGTTGAGCGGGATGAAGTATTTCGGAAGTCATCCTCTGCCAGACATGATTCACGACGTGCTACGAGAACCAGCTAAATTTCGGCGAACTTCATATTGTCAAATCTGTATGAGAGAAGACTCCAGATGTGTCTGTCAAACGGAAGAGGTAGGTGATATTAAGGAGCGACTAAATTCTATCCAACCTATCTCTATTATTCGACCTACCAGTGAAGCGGAGTATCTAGCTACTCATTTGGGTCCTTTTAAAGAGGAGCGGTAAGCCGAAACTTAAACCAGGGGAGCTTTAGAGGGGCTTTGCCCCTCTAAAGAAATCATCTTCCCCTTCCCCTTAATAAGGGGAAGGGGATAAAGGGGATAGGGTTACCAAATATCCTCTATTTAGGCTGGGGTGGTGCTGGGTTGTGGTATCCTTCCAGCAATACCTTGGGCACCTGGTCTATTAACTCCTCCGCTGTCCACAACCCTTCCTGTTTAACGATAGACTTCTTCTTTACCGGTTCGGAGTAAATAGCGATATTGCCCCCGGTAACATCAAACACCTGCCCATTTATATCTGCCGCCTCATCGGTGCACAGATAGACTATCAATGGGGTTACTGTTTCCGGACCTGGTGGATTAGTTAACTCCTCAAACCGCTCCTTGGTCATAAGCCCCGCCTCATATCTCTTCTTGAAACCAGCTACTATCTCCTCGCTAAGGGTAAACCTGGTGGCTGCGGTTGGGGCATAGGCGTTACAGGTTACCCCATACCTGCCCATCTCCCTGGCCACAGCCCTGGTTAGACCGACGAGCCCAGCTTTAGCGGCACCATAATTACAGTGCCCCACCGTGCCCAGCCAGGCAGTAGAGGTAGTATTTATTATCCGCCCCCACCTTTGCTCCCTCATCAAGCTACAGGCAAACCGAGTGCAATTGAAAGAGCCTTTAAGAAAAGAGTCCACACACCTATCCCAGTCCTCCTCAGTCATATTCCACACCATATGAGGGGCGTCAGCACCAGCATTATTCACCAAAATATCCAGCCTACCAAAGCTATCCACTGCCGTCTGTATCAGCTTCTGAGCTATGTCAAATTCAGAGATGCTGCCGAAGAACGGCACCGCCTGACCACCCATATCCATAATCTCCTTGGCGGTGGTCTCAGCATCTCCACCCGAGGCGCCTGGACGGCGGTTATTAGTCACCACCTTAGCACCTTCCCTAACCAGAGCTACAGCGATTGCTTTCCCAATCCCCTGCCCTGAGCCGGTAACTACTGCCACCTTATCTTTTAACCTATCACCCATCTGTTTAACCTTCCTTTCCTATTGCCTACTATCATCTCAGCCTCTGGAGGGCAGAATGACAATAGCCACACCTGAAGCTGTCTTCTCCCCCTTGGAATTCTCTGCCCGGAGGCTACACTCTACATAATGGTGCTCATTCTCGACATACTTCTTGGTTACCTTACCCTTAAAGGTAAGAGCCTCGCCGGGGTAATTCATACCCTTATAATTGCAACTCAACTTCCTGAGACTGCCCCGCTCCCCTATCCAGTCAGTCATTAGCTGACCCAGAAAAGCGCCTATCAACTGACCATGGACGATAACGCCAGGCAGACCCCGGCTCTGGGCAAAATCCTTGTCATAATGAATGGGAAAATAATCACCTACCGCCCCAGCCCACATCACCAACTGTCGAGTGGTCGGCTGCTTAACCAGGGGGGCGATTTCATCGCCCACAATAACATCTTCGTAATAAAGCTGTTCAGTCATTCTAATAGCCGATAATCATCTGGCGGCACTTGGCTACCAACTCTTGCCTCTGGTTTTTATAGGTGCTGTCAAAGGTCATAAACGCCATCTTGCCCATCTTACCTTGACGCTGACGAAGGTTACTGATTTTGAAGATAGCTGTTATTACATCGCCCAGCCTGATGTGATGATAGCACTCAAGCTCAGTTCCACCCATAAGCACAGTGTTAAAGGGGGCTAAGGACATTAAGTCCTCCACAAATTGCTCAAAGCCTATAGCCAGAATAAAGGTTGGGGGGGCAATAATGCCCCCGTAATGGCTCGCCCTGGCATATTCCTCATCCTGCCACAGGGGGTTGGGGTCGCCTATGGCTCGGGCAAACCGCCGTATCATCTCCCTCTCAACCTGGTATACCCTAGGCTCCCATTCCACCCCAACCTTACTCCTCAGCTTGTCGATGCCCAATAAACCCTCAGCCATATCAAAAAGTTTACTTTGACTTGACTAGCTATGTCAAGAATAGGTTTTTATTAGGTAACCCTATCCCCTTTATCCCCTTCCCCTTATCAAGGGGAAGGGGAAGAAAATTTATGGAGAGGGGCGAAGCCCCTCTCAAACACCCCATAATATATTTTGGGTTTTGCCCCCCTTAAACCCCCCAATAAAGCGAGGGATTGAGGCTAAAGCCCCTATAGAGCGGGTTCAGTGTGAAGAAAGAGATAAGTTAAAAACAGGGAAGGGGATGGGGTCAATGCTGCGGAGAAACGAAACATGATAATCGGCGTCACCAATCTATTTGAACCAACTCAGAAAAAGCCAAAGCCTTGCCCTTGACGAACGAGCTAAGCTGGGCTACATTTAACCAAGAATATGAAAGCTATTGAATGGCTTGGCAATAGAGTAAAAATCCTTGACCAGACCCGGCTTCCCCAGGAAGAGGTCTATTTGGAGCTCAGCCGCTATCAGGATATAGCCTCTGCCATCACAGAGTTGAAAATCAGGGGTGCTCCAGCCATTGGGGTAGCTGGTGCATACGGAATTGCCCTCGGTGCCCTGAAAATCAAGGCTAAGTCCAGAGAAGAGTTCATGGAAAAGCTCCAAACCGTTAGCCAGACCATTGCCTCTACCAGACCCACCGCCAGAAACCTGTTCCATGCTGTTGACCGGATGCTCAGAGTCGCTGAAGCTGGTGAGGACATAGACCAGATTAAAAAAGCCCTTGTTGCTGAAGCAATTAACATACAGGCTAACGAGGCTGAGGCAACCACAAAGCTCAGCCAGCTTGGCGCTGAGCTGATTGAGGATGGTTTCAGCATCCTGACCCATTGCAATACCGGAGCTCTTGCCACCGCCGGCTATGGCACTGCCCTTGGGGTAATTATACAAGCCTGGGAACAGGGCAAAAAGCTCAGGGTTTTAGCCACCGAGACCCGTCCCCTCCTCCAGGGAGCGCGAATTACCGCCTGGGAGCTAAAGAAGGCTGATATTCCATTTACCCTTATCACCGACTCTATGGCAGGCTACTTTATCAGCCGTGGGGAGGTTAATTGTGTCATTGTTGGCGCCGACAGGATTGCCGCCAACGGCGATACTGCCAACAAGATAGGCACCTACACTCTGGCGGTGCTGGCTAAGGAGCATGGCATCCCGTTCTATGTTGCCGCCCCCACCACCACCATTGACCTCTCACTGGCCTCAGGGGATGAAATTCCCATTGAGCAGAGAAGCCAGGAAGAGGTAACCCACATTCAGGGGGTAAGCATTGCCCCCGAGGGCACTCAAGCCGCCAACCCCGCCTTTGACGTTACCCCCCATAAATACATAACCGCCATCATCACCGAGAATGGTATAATAAGAGAGCCGTATGGGGAGGGGATTGGGGGGATAGTTTAATGAGGAGTATGGTTGACGATGACAGTATGGCAAAAAGAGTCCGCTTATGGAGTTGCGGATGGATATAGATTGAAATTAGGATGAGTAAAAACGATGGCTGCCAAGCAACCGGATTATGACCAAATCTACAAAAGAGTCCAAGGATACTATGTTCAACAGGTATTGCTTACTAAAGAGTTATATGAGTACCAGTTTGATGAATGGGAAAAGATAGCTAATCAACGCATCCAATCTCTCTATCATTTATTAATGAGTATCTATATAGCAGGTAATGCAATTAACTTGTTGGCTCTTAACAACTTTCTTAGCGAAAGTTACATGTTAGCACGAGCGCTACTTGAGAAACTAATTAACTATATGTACGTTCTTGTTTGCGAAGAAGATGAATACCAGAAATACCTGAATTACACTAAGCAGAAAGGTTATAGAATATTAAATCGTAGTTTCATAGTAGGAGATCAAAAGGCTGAGCTGAAGTGGTCAGGCTCTGTCAATTTAGATGATAATCCAGAGTTAAGGGAAGCAGTTAACCAATTTACGAGTGGAAAAGGTAAGGCAATTACCAGATGGACTTCACTTTCGCTTGCAGAAAGGCTAAACGTAATTAGGGGCAAAGGTAATATAAAGATAGAAGGTCTTATGCTTTCTACACTGGGAATTTACGATGATGCGTCAGAAGCGTTACATGGAACTCTTTATGGTTCAGCTTTTCATTTTGGCTTTTTTGAAGGGAAAATTCCAGCTAAAGTAGAGGATTTAGCCGAAACGTACAGAAGTAAGCTGCTATTCTTGTTCTTTGCACTTGGAACATCCATAGCCTCGTTATTCGATGTAATATACAATGTATACCCTATCGAGAAGAGCAAAGATTTTGCTAAACAATCCCAAACCTATATGGGAGAATTGCAGAAATCAATAGACCAGTACAAACCAGACTGAAGGAGGAACTTAATGCCACAGGCTAAAATCGGGGTGATTGGGGGGAGTGGACTTTATAAGATTGACGGGCTGACCGATATTGAAGAGGTCAATACAGATACACCCTTTGGCAAGCCGAGTGCTCCTATAACCATCGGCAGGCTGGAGGGGGTGGGAATCGCCTTCCTCCCCCGCCATGGCAAGGGGCACCACATCTCCCCCACCGAAGTCCCGTATAGAGCCAATGTCTATGCCCTCAAGTCGCTGGGGGTGGAGCGAATTATCGCCATTAACACGGTGGGCAGCTTCAAGCAAGAGATTAAGCCCGGTGACTTGGTTATCCCCGACCAAATAATTGACCGCACCCGGAGCCGGGTAAACTCCTTCTTCAACCAGGGCATCGTCGTCCATATCCCCTTCGCCGAGTCCTTCTGCCCCGTCTTAAGCCAGATTGTATTTGATGCCGCCAAAGAGACGGGGGCTAGTGTCCACCCCAAGGGCACCTATGTGGCTATGGAGGGTCCCGCCTTCTCCACCAAAGCTGAATCAAGACTCTACCGCTCCTGGGGGGCTGACATTATCGGCATGACGGCACTGCCCGAAGCCAAGCTGGCAAGAGAGGCTGAAATCTGCTACGCTATCATCGCTGGTGTTACTGACTACGATAGCTGGCAGGAGAAGAGCCAGCCAATTACGGTTGATGTTATCTTGAATATCCTGCGTCAGAACACTGATACCATCAAGAAAATCATCAAGCTGGCGGTCGCCAGAATACCTGAGCAGCGCGACTGTAGCTGTGCTATTGCATTGAAGGACGCCATTGCTACCGCTCCCAAGTTTATGCCTACTGAACAGAAAAAAAAGTTAAATCTGTTAATAGGCAAGTATCTAAAAGGAGATAGCTAACACACTATGCCCGATATAGAATTTGGTTGCCTGCCAACGGCTATTGGCAGTATGCCCCACACCGACCCATCGGAGGCATGCTCGCAGGTCAGCCGCTACCTTAAACACATCCCCGCCTGGCCCCAGCTACCCAAGCGCTCCTTCCTGGAAAATATGTATGTCCAGTTCAGCCAGGGCTTCCCCGGAGTCTTGGTCAAGGAGAATAGCATCTATATAGACCGCTCCCAGGACTTGGATAAGCCGCTGGAGCAGCTTTATTCTGCTTATTTAGAGAACAATGTTGACAAATACCCCATCGACTCTGATTATGCCGCTGGTCTCCACAGCTTTCTAGCACTGGGAAACCTAACGCCGGTGGCAGTCAAAGGTCAGCTCACCGGACCAGTCACCTGGGGACTAAGCGTTACCGATGACAGCCGCCGAGCTATAATCTATGACGATGTTCTGGGTGATGCCATACCCAAACTGCTCAGGCTGAAGGCAAGCTGGCAAGAAAAAAAGTTAAGGAAAATCTCCAAGAATACCATTATCTTCGTTGATGAGCCCTATATGGCTGCCTTCGGCTCGGTCTCCGTGTCACTATCCAAGGAGAGGGTTATCAGCCTGCTGGAAGAGGTCTTTGGTGGCATTAGCGGGCTGAAAGGAGTCCACTGCTGCGGCAACACCGATTGGTCAGTCCTGCTCGGCACCAGCGTTGATATCATAAGCTTTGACGCTTACAACTATGCTCAGTCGCTGAGCCTCTACCCCTCGGAAATAAAGAGTTTTCTAGACAGGGAAGGCACCATTGCCTGGGGAATTGTCCCCAATGATGAAGAATCACTAGCCAAGGAAACGGTAGCCAGCCTGAAGGACCGTCTGGAGGAGGCGATGGCACCCTTCACCAGAAAGGGCGTCCGCTTCAAGCAACTCTTGCAGCAAGGGCTGCTTACTCCCAGTTGCGGGCTGGCATCGCTAAATACCACCGAGGCAGCTACCCAAGCCCTAGAATTGCTGGCTGAATTGTCAGCAAAGATAAGAAAACGCTATGTGTAATAAGACTATTAATCATCCTCACCCCCTTTATCCCCCTCTCCTTCAAAGGAGAGGGGGAAGAG
>JAUWIX010000004.1 GCA_030608005.1 Dehalococcoidia bacterium | reverse complement strand
TCCGTGAAGGAGACACAGGCTCGACTGAAGTTCAGATAGCCTTGCTCACAGAAAGGATAAACCAATTGACAGGGCATATGATGGCTAATCGGCATGATTATCACACGCAACGTGGGCTGCTTAAGCTGGTAGGACACAGAAGAAGGCTACTAGCCTACCTGAGCAGAGAGGATGTTGGTCGATATCGCAGTCTAATTGCCAGGCTCGGGCTACGCAAGTAAAGATTCAGCAGGGAGGGGTTATTTGATATCATCTAATTCTTTTGAGTGTGAGGTTGGCGGTAGAAGGCTCATCATAGACACAGGAAAGCTCGCCGGACAGGCGAGCGGAGCAGTAACCACCCGCTATGGAGATACCGTAGTCCTGGTTACTGTTTGCGCCAGTGATAAGCCACGAGAGGGGATAGATTTTCTGCCACTAACCGTTGACTATGAAGAAAGGCTTTATGCTGCCGGTAAAATTCCGGGCGGCTTTATCAGAAGGGAGGGGCGCCCCAGCCAAGAGGCAACTTTAGCTAGCCGACTTACTGACCGCCCGCTGCGTCCGCTTTTACCTAAGAGATGGCGTAATGACATTCAGCTTATAGTTACCGTCCTTTCCGCTGACCAGGAAAACGACCCCGACATCCTAGCAGTTATCGGTGGCTCGGCTGCCCTATCAATCTCACCAATACCATTTGATGGTCCAGTGAGCGCAGTTCACGTGGGCTATATCAACGACAAGCTAATACTAAATCCAACCTTAGCCCAGCTTGAAAGCAGCCAGCTTGACCTGGTTGTGGTTAGCACCAAGCAAGCGATAGTAATGGTAGAGGCAGGAGCCAAAGAGGCTTCGGAAGATATTATTCTACAGGCAATAGAATTTGGTCACCAGGCAAATCAAGATATTATCCAACTCCAAGAGCAGCTCCAGCAGGCTTGGGGCAGACCTAAGGTGGAAGCCCCTATAAGCGAGGTTGACCCTGAGGCAATCTCAGCAATTTCACCAATGGTTGATGATAAGCTTGCCCAAGCCCTGAGCCAGCCAGAAAAGTTACAGCGCGAGCAAGCGCTCAGCAATCTAAAGAGTGAGCTTATAGAGAGTTTGGGCGAGTCATTCCCTGAAAAAGATATAATCGCCGCTCTAGAGTCAAAGGTCAGGGGTGAAATAAGAGGTAACCTCCTTGATAAGAAACAGCGTATTGATGGACGTGGTCTGACCGATGTCCGACCCATCAGTTGCGAAATAGGACTTCTGCCTCGCACCCATGGCTCAGCCCTATTCACCAGAGGTCAGACCCAGGTTCTAGCCATCACCACCTTGGGCTCTATCGGGAAAAAGCAACCGCTTGATGGACTGGGCATAGAGGAGACTAAACGCTTCATCCACCACTACAATTTCCCCCCCTTCTCCGGTGGCGAGGTGAAACGCGTAGGAACACCCGGTCGGCGTGAAATTGGACATGGGGCTTTGGTGGAGCGAGCTATTGCCCCGGTGCTACCTAAGGATGAGGACTTCCCTTACACCATCCGCCTTGTCTCAGAGGTTCTAAGCTCCAGCGGCAGTACCTCTATGGCTAGTGTCTGCGCCTCAAGCCTATCCCTAATGGATGCCGGAATACCGACCACGGCAGCAGTAGCCGGGGTAGCTATGGGGTTGGTCACTGGTGAGGATGGGAAGTATGTTATTCTAACTGACATCGAGGGCATAGAGGATGCCTATGGGGATATGGACTTTAAGGTAGCCGGGACAGCTAACGGTATCAGTGCCTTACAGCTAGATATCAAGCTCAAAGGCGTAAGTACGGAAATTCTGGGAAAGGCGCTAAATCAAGCCCACCAGGCTCGCCTGTCCATCCTGGAAACAATGCAGCAGACCATCAGCTCCAGTCGACCTGAACTCAGCCACTATGCGCCAAGAATGTATAAAATAACTATTGACCCGGACAAAATTGGCGCTGTCATCGGCACTGGGGGTAAAACAATCAGGTCAATTATTAATGAAACTAAAGCAAGCATTGATATTGACAATGATGGCACAGTGATTATCGGCTCACCCAATGAAGAGGCAGCCCGCAAGGCTATTGAGATTATTGAAGGTCTAACTAAAGAGGTAGAACTTGGCAGCATCTATACTGGAAAGGTGACCCGCCTGCTGAACTTCGGCGCTATGGTAGAGATTTCTCCGGGCAAAGAAGGCTTGGTTCACATCAGTGAACTGGCTGACTATCGGGTATCCAAGGTTGAGGATATAGTTAAAGTTGGCGATGAAGTTACGGTTAAGGTAATTAACATTGATGAGCTTGGTAGGATAAACCTATCACGACGGGCTGTGTTTGAAAAGCTTTCTCAGGTGCCCGGGGCTAGGGTAGAAGATTCACTATCTAAAGACTACCCATTTAAGACGCGGCGGGAGGTTCGCTCTCCACAGAATAAACGGGGTTACTATAATAAAGGGGCTAGGTGATGAAGTCAATAAGGGTAGCAGTTCATGGTGCATTGGGTAGAATGGGGCAAGAGGTGGTCAATGCCCTATGCCATGAGCCCGACATGCAAATAGTAGGTGCTGTAGACTTAAAGGCTACTGAGGAACGCCTACCGTTGCCCGATGGCTCTGGCACTGTGCCCTTTTCCTCAAACCTGGATTACATCCTCACCGCCTGCCAGCCAGATGTATTGGTAGACTTCACCACCGCTCAAGCCACCATGCCAGCAGTGCGCATGACAACCGAACATGGTGTTAACTTGGTAATAGGAACCACTGGCTTAACCACTGACAACATCAACGAGATTGACCGCCTGGCAGAAGCTCACCAGGTTGGGGCAGCGGTAGCGCCAAACTTTGCTCTAGGCGCAGTGCTAATGATACACCTAGCCAAGGTAGCTGCCAAATACTTTGACTTCGCCGAGATTATAGAGCTACACCACCACCTGAAAGCTGACTCGCCTTCAGGCACTGCTCTATCTACCGCCAGAGCAATGGCTCAAGCTAGAGGTAAATCATTCTTCACCCCACAACAAGGTAAGACCTCAGCTAGTCGGGGAGAGCAAGTTGAAGGTATCGCCATTCATAGTGTGCGCCTGCCCGGTCTCCTGGCACACCAGGAGGTGCTCCTGGGAGGAGCAGGGCAAACACTGAGCATCCGGCACGATATTATCAGTCGACAGTGCTATATGCCTGGCGTTATGCTTGCTATTAAGGAAGTGGTTAAGCATAAAGGGCTAATTTACGGTCTAGATACCCTGCTCGGTTTATAGGAGGGGTGATGAAGGGATATAAAGTGGCTATCGTTGGTGCCACTGGGTTAGTAGGACAGGAGTTCATTAAGGTATTAGAGCAACGTAGCTTCCCTATGGACTCAATTCATCTTCTAGCCTCAGACCGCTCAGCAGGCAAGAAGCTGTTTGTCGGTCACCGCGAGATTGTGGTCAAAGAGACTGTCCCTGAGTCCTTCAAAGAAATAGATATTGCCCTCTTCTCAGCGGGGGCTGAGGTTAGCCGCTACTTCTCACCTATAGCCGCCAAATCAGGAACCGTAGTTGTTGATAATAGCTCAGCATTTAGAATGGACCCCAAGGTCCCCTTAGTGGTACCTGAGGTCAACCCCAAAGACATTAAATGGCATAAGGGGATTATAGCTAACCCAAATTGCTCCACCATTCAAATGGTAGTGGCTATAGACCCCTTGCATAGGGTTAATCCCATCAAGCGCATTACTGCTGCTACCTACCAGGCGGTATCAGGCACTGGTTCAGCAGCAGTAGAGGAGCTAACAGAACAAGCCAAGCAGGTATTGGAGGGACAAACCACTGCCCCACATGTTTACCCTCACCAGATAGCCTTTAATTTACTGCCAGAGATAGATGTTTTTCTGGATAACGACTACACTAAAGAAGAGTGGAAGCTGGTGGAAGAAACAAGGAAGATAATGCATGCTGATGATATAGCCATTTCAGCGACCTGTGTTCGAGCACCGGTATTTATAGGACACAGCGAGGCGCTCCATATAGAATTCTCCCAGCCTATATCTCCCGATGAGGCACGACGTATCCTCGCCCAGGCTCCGGGGGTCAAGGTATTAGATGACCCAACTATCAGCCTTTATCCCCAGCCCTGGTCAGCGGCTGGCACTGACGAAGTCTTTGTCGGACGTATTCGCCGAGATGCCTCTCACCCCAATGGCTTGGTTATGTGGGTTGTTGCTGACAACCTGCGCAAGGGAGCTGCTCTAAATACAGTCCAGATTGCTGAAGAAATGATTAAAAGGGATTGGATACATCCCGGGAGTTAGGGAAATGAAAAAACTAGGACGATTATTGACAGCAATGGTAACCCCCTTCGACGAAAAAGGGGCGGTTAATTATGACCAAGCCAAGAAGTTAGCCTTAGCCTTACTCAACTCAGGAAGTGAAGGCTTGGTGCTTGTGGCCACAACCGGAGAATCTCCTACCCTACTCCGAGAGGAGGAAGTACGCCTTCTGACTGAGGTGAAATCAGCAGTCGGTGAACGAGGTTCAGTAATCGCGTATACCGGTAGTAACAGCACCGCTGAAGCCATGGAAGCAACCGAAAAAGCTGAGCGGATCGGAGTTGATGCCTGCCTATTGGTAGTCCCCTACTATAACAAACCTACTCAAGAAGGCCTATACCAACACTTCAAGACTATCGCTCAGGGAACCAATCTGCCCTGCATACTTTATAATGTGCCGTCACGCACCGTTATCAGCCTTTCAGCCGACACCACTATCAAATTAAGCCACATAGACAACATCATCGGGGTGAAAGAAGCCAGTGGTAATCTGGGGCAGATTTCCAAGATTATCAGCGAGGCAAGGGAAGATTTCATCGTCTGGAGTGGCAATGATAGCGATACCTTCCACATACTAGCCCTGGGGGGCTATGGTGTCATTAGCGTTGCCTCACACCTTGTTGGCAACCAAATCAAGGAGATGATTGATAGCTTTACTTCAGGCGAAATAGACGAAGCCGCCAGCATACACCGCCGCCTCCTGCCCCTAATCGATGCCCTATTTATTATCTCCAACCCTATTCCGGTCAAATATGCCCTTAACCATATCGGCTTCTATGTAGGGAAGCCACGCCTTCCCCTCACCGAGGCTGATGAAAAATCAGCCTCCATCATCAGGGATACACTGAAAAACTACAAGATTGATTTGCCGGTATAGAGATTTTCACTTAACCTCACCCCCTTTAAGTTTCTATTCGGTAACCCTCCCTCTTTATCTCCCTCCCTTGATAAGGAAGGGAGAATTAATTATATAAGGGAGGCTTCGCCTCTCTTTGACTCTCCTTCCGTATTTACTCTCTCCATGATATGGATATGTATTCCTACCATGAGAGGGAAAGTATTTATAGAAGAGGGGCTAGCGCCCCTCTTAAACACCCTATTAAGTTAGGCTCATTATCAAAGGGAAAGGAGGGAGAGATTATAGAGAGGGGCTCCGCCCCTCTCTTACCTAGATTCCCCCTTCCCTTATTAAGGGAAGGGGGTCAGGGGGATAGGTTGATAAACAGCCTATAAGATAGGCACCTTCTCGATGGTTTGCTCTCGCCCTGCTCCCACAGAGATAAGGTTAACCGGGCAGGAAATAAGCTCTTCCAGTCGGGCTACATACTGGCGAGCCTCAAGGGGTAAATGCTCATACTTTCTAATATCGGTGGTAGCAGCCTGCCACCCGGGTAGCTCCTCATAGATAGGTTGACATCTGGCTAGGGCAGCTACGCTGGCCGGGAAATAATCAATTGTCTGCCCATCCAGTTGGTAGGCTACACATATCTTCAGACGAGGCAAGATATCAAGGATATCAAGGCGGGTAATTGCCGCCCCGGTAAAGCCATTAATCCTGGTGCTAAAGCGAGCGGCAACAGCATCAAACCAGCCGCAGCGGCGAGGCCTGCCGGTAGTAGTGCCATACTCATGAGCCCTTTCCCGAATCAGGTCGCCGGTTTCATCCCTCAGTTCAGTGGGCATCGGACCACTGCCCACCCTGGTGCAGTAAGCCTTAAACACACCTAGAATGCGATTAATCCTGGTAGGACCCAGACCGGCACCCAAGCAACCTCCCCCCGCCAGCGGTGAGGACGAGGTAGTATAGGGATAAGTGCCGAAATCGGGGTCAAGTAAAGTTCCTTGAGCACCCTCTAACAGGACCAGCTCCCCCCGGCTCAATGCCTCCTCCAGCATTATAGTTGTCTCCCGAATATAAGGCGCCAGACGCTCTCCATACCGGCAATACTGAGCATAGACTTCATCCAGTGATAGCGGGCTTACCCCATAAATTTTGGTCAAAATAGTGTTCTTGTAGTCAAGGATAGAACGGAGTCGCTCTATCAACGCCTCTTTATCTAAAAGGTCGCCGGTTCTAATACCCAACCTAGCTGCCTTATCAGCAAAGGCAGGACCTACACCCTTGCGTGTTGTACCCAGTGCCTTGCCACCTCGCGCCTCCTCCTCCAAACCATCAAGGAGGATATGATAGGGCATAACCAGGTTAGCCCGGTCACTGATGAATAGCCTTGAGGTATCCACACCACGCTGGTTAAGCAGCTCTATCTCATCAATTAGCACTCTGGGGTTAATCACCACACCATTACCAATAATGCAAACAACCTGGGGAGAAAAAATGCCAGAGGGGATAAGGTGCAAACCAAACTCACCATAGGGGTTAACCACGGAATGCCCAGCATTATCACCGCCGGAAAAACGGACTACCACCCTTGCTTTCTGAGCAAGCAGGTCAACCACCTTGCCCTTCCCTTCATCTCCCCATTGAGCCCCAATAATAGCAATAACCGGCATTATTCCTCCTCTAAGCTTTACTTTTCTTATAACATAAACAGCACTATAAATAAAAGCGGCTAATAGCTACACGGTTTTTCTCTTTGCTGCCACACATAAACTAACCTCTGACTAGCGGTGAAAAAGCTGAATACCACTATAATAGTCAGGGCAATAATTAAGGCATTGGCAATGTGACTTAGTAAAAGACCTAACGCCAGCACAACAACCCTCTCTGGTCGAGTGAATAATCCCACCTGACACTCCAAGCCTACTGCCTCTGCTCTAGCTCTGATATAGCTCACCAACAGAGAGCCAAGCAAGGCAAGGAAAACCAGCAAAACCACCCATGGTTCCCCGCGGTATAACACTAAAATAGCAAGTAGCAGCACCGCCTCGGATAAACGGTCGAGTGTGGAGTCAAGGACAGCGCCAAAAGGGGTAGCTTGCTCAATGCGACGAGCCAGTGCCCCATCCAGGATATCAAAAAAACCAGCAATAATCACCACCCAGCCAGCGGCAAAAAGGTGTGCGGTAATAACAAGTGCCGCAGCGCCAAGGGCTAGTATAAAACCAAGCCAGGTTATGACGCCGGGTGTTACCGGTGTCCTGACCAAAACCCGCACCACTGGTTCAGTAAGGCGATAGGCTATAGCGCTACGAACTCTGGATAACTTTGCTTTAGACCGTAATTTTCCTGAAACGGTATTAACCGAACTACCTCCACCTTTTGCTTAAACCGAGATTGACATCGCTTTAAATTCTGGAAACTGCTTCCTCCACGGTGGCTCACCAAGCACCCTAACATAATAATTTAAAACATTTTGGGCAATATGTTCCCAGCTATACTCCAAGGCTTTAACCCTCCCCTTGGCTCCCATCTCCTGCCGAAGTGACTGGTCGGTCAAAACAGAAATTAGAGCCTGGGCTAATGTTTCCTTATCTTTCGGCGGCACTAATAACCCATCAACACCATGGGTTACTACGCTGGCATAACCTTCTATATTTGAGGCGACAATCGGCTTACCTGCAGCCATAGCCTCAAGCAAAATAATGCCGAAGCTCTCCCGCCCTGTGGCTGGAGCACAAAAAACATCGGCTGTTTTATAGTATCTCGGTAATTCATCGTAAGATACAAAGCCAGCAAAGACGACGTCCTTTAAACCGCTCCTCGCAACCAGCTTCTCATACTTATGCCGCAGCCTGGTGCCAGGACCAACGATAATAAGTCGGGAATTTGGAATTTCCTGTTTAACCTGCTTAAAAGCTTCAAGTAGATAGTTCAAGCCTTTTCGCTTCTCCAGACGACCAACAAACAGGATATTGAGCTTGCCATCACAGAATTCATCGATTGGAGATACATCAGGGGAAAAATGGTCTAAATCCACACCATTAGGGATAATATTGTAGTATCCGGGGAAGTGCCCACGAGCAAACTCCATGGCTGGTTTGGACACCGCAATCTTGCCATCAAGCTTGCGGAACCACCTCCTCAAAATCCATCTGCCAACGGGTTTAGCGAAATTATACCCAGGTCTGCCATGACAAGCATGAAAGGTTCCTATATTAGCTGTTTGCGACAAGCGGAGCACAGTAGTACATAACATTGGCATTAGAGGCTCATGAAGGTGGATAACATCAAACTTTTCCTGGCTAAGGACGGCTTTTATTCTAGAGGATAACCATGGTGAAATAGTAATCCGAGCAATGGAACCGCTGGTAGGAATGGGGCGGGGTCTACCTATAGGTATGAACCTCTCACCAAAGCTGGAAACACCCTTAGAGGCGGGGGCAATGACCTTAACCTCATGACCCATCCTGGTAAAGTAGCGCTCGAGATAGGAAATATGAAGGGTAACACCGCCGGGATAAGCAAAACCATAAGGGGAGACCAATGCTATCTTCACCGGTAGATGCCTAAAACCTCCGTGGAGACATAATCAAACGGGTGTGCTCTCCACCTGCTGAGCACTAGCAATAAACTCTTCCACCATTTGGCGAGCTTCGTCATCAGTATATTGAACCGGTGGTGATTTCATAAAGTAGGCAGAGGGAGCCACCAGAGCTCCTTTAAGTCCACGGTCTAATGTAAGTTTACAGCACCTTATAGCATCAATAACCACCCCTGCCGAGTTAGGGCTATCCCACACCTCAAGTTTCAACTCCAGGTTGAGAGGAACATCACCAAAGGTTCGTCCCTCCATCCTAATATGGCAAAACTTGCGGTCCTTAAGCCAGGGGACGTAATCACTGGGACCTACATGGATATTATCAGGGTCAAGCTGGTAATCTAGCTGAGAGGTGACAGAGTTAGTCTTAGATATCTTCTTAGACTCAAGTCGTTCCCTCTCTAGCATATTATAGAAGTCGGTGTTACCACCAAAGTTCAATTGATAGGTTCGTTCCAGTTTAACGCCACGGTCTCTAAACAGTCTGGTAAGGACACGATGGACAATAGTAGCTCCCACTTGAGATTTTATATCATCGCCGATAATGGGAAGCCCACTTTGCTCGAAACGCTGTTGCCAATACTTCTCCCGGGCAATAAAAACTGGGATGCAGTTGATAAAGCCGCAGCCAGCTGTTAGCACCTGCTCAACATACCACTTGGTTGCCTCTTCACTACCGACAGGCAGGTAATTAATCACCACATCGGTTTGGGTCTCTTTCAGGATTTTAACTATATCAACGGTTGAGCCTGGCGCCTTCTCTATTACCTGAGATAGATACTTACCCAGGCTATCATGGGTCATGCCCCGCTGAACCTTAACCCCTGTAGTCGGCACTTCACAGAATTTAAAGGTATTATTGGGCGGGGCAAAAATTGCTTGGGCTAGAACCTTGCCTACCTTGTTTTTATCAATATCAAAGGCAGCCACGAAGTTAATATCACTGATATGATAACCCCCAAGATCGACATGCATAAGTCCGGGCACAAATTCATTCTTTTTCGCTTTCCCATAATAGTAGACGCCCTGAACTAGGGAAGAGGCACAATTACCTACACCTATTATGGCTACGTTTATCTTGCCCAAGGTTTAATTGCCCTCCTTTCCAACAGTAGAACCTATGAAAAAAAGCATAAAACTAGCCGCACCACACAATACCTATTTTGCCTAGAAGAAGCCCTGCTACCAATAACACCTTACCAAGAGCGGTGCCAAAAAGGCTGCTCAATAGGTAAAGTTCCTCCTTGGCACAACGAACCAAACTCTGATGCTCATACTGAAGAGGATTTACTTACCTGTCGTCAAATCAATTACCGATTAGCCCTGACCAATTCTAAATACTTTAGTTCCACATACAGGGCAAACCCCTTGCGTAGCTGGCCTCCCATTCTTCAGAGTAACCCTTTGGGGATTCTTTATATCTACCTTCTTTCTACACTTAAAGCAATATGCTTGCAATTCAAATCACCTCCTTATTAGTATCAGCTGAACTATACCCCTATTATACGCAAGCTGTCAAGACCTGTTAAAGATATTGTTTGTCAACCTCGCCCCCTTTATCCCCCTCTCCATTCTTGGAGAGGGGGAAGGAGTTTTTAGAGAGGGGCGAAGCCCCTCTCTTACTCTACTCTCCCTCTAAAAACCTTCTCCGGTTGCCACTGCCCCCCTTCTGAGTTGAAGCATAGCACACCCAAAAAGCGACCATCACGGGTATAGACACGGCAGTGATCACCATAAGAAGACCTGGGCAAACTATCATCCCTCTCAAAGACCAAAGGGCGCCCGTTCCTTATATCTTTTTCAGTGGCATCACCGACCACCATAGCCGCCCAATGGGAAAGCACAATATCTATAGGATAGACAAGGTGTTGCCAGTAGCCATAGCGGAAGGCATCCTCAAGCTGGGGCACTGAAACTGCGTCCTCAATACCGAACAAGCCACACCTCAAGCGGCTCAGGCTCTTCAAATTAGCGCCACAACCCAGAAGTTGCCCTAAATCATGAGCTATTGCGCGGATATAGGTGCCCTTACCACACTCCACCTCTATAGTAGCTACAGGCGGTTGCCAGTCTATAAGCTCCAAGTGATAGACCCAAGTCAGCCTGCTTCTCCTCTCAACCTCGATACCGGAGCGTGCCAATTCATAAAGTGGCTTACCACCATGCTTCACAGCACTATACATTGGAGGAGTCTGCTGGATTTCGCCCGTGAATAAAGCGAGTGCTGACAGCAATCGCTCTCGGCTAATCCCAGAGGGGTCTCCCTTACTGGTGATGCTACCAGTGGCATCATAGGTGTCCGTAGCCACACCAAATTCAATCTGAGCCCGATAAGCCTTGGTAGCATCTAGTAAAAATTGGATAATACGCGTCCCCTGACCTAGGCAAACAGGTAAAACACCCGTAGCTGCCGGGTCGAGGGTACCAGCATGCCCAACGCGCCTCTCCCCGCTCAGCCGCTTCACCAGGGAGACAATACTGAAGGAAGTCTTGCCCCAGGGCTTATTGATATTTAGTATGCCATCCACAGTCAACCACTATGCCGGTCTGGAGTGCTATTGTCACTAACCTTATCAATCAACTGCAAGAGGTGAGCCCCCCGCTGGATAGAATCATCCCAGTGAAAGCTTAGCTCAGGGATACGGCGCAGTCTCAGACGCTTAGCCAGCCGGTTACGGAAAAAACCTGAGGCAGCAATCAGTCCACTTAGCGCCTCTCGTTTTTCCTCCTCGCTGCCCATACAACTTACGAATACCTTAGCATATCGCAGGTCGGGAGAGGTGGAAACCTCGGTCACAGCAACAAAATTGGCGAGTCTTGGGTCTTTGACTTGGCGTTGAAGCAATTCACTAATTTCGTGGCGAATAAGATTATTCACCCGCTCGATGCGATGTGCCATAATTATTGCCCCTTAGCCAGCCTTCTCTCTCCTGAAAAGTTCCAATATATCGCCAATTTGAAAGTCGTTAAAATCTTTGATACCCACCCCGCACTCATAGCCAGAGGTTACCTCCTTAACATCATCCTTGAAACGCCTCAGGCTGCTAACCACAGATTCAGATACTATCTGCTCCCCACGCCGCACCCTGACTGAGGCACCCCGACTCACCTTGCCCTCGGTAACATAGACACCGGCTGCCTTTTCCTTCCTGCCACTGGAAAAGATTGCCCTTACCTCAGCCCTGCCATCAATAACCTCAGCATAAACTGGCTCCAACAAGCCTTTGAGTGCCTTATCCACATCATCCACCACTTGGTAAATCACATCATAGGAGCGGATGTCAACGCCTTCTACCTCAGCCAAACGCCGTGCCCCGGCTTCAATGTCGGTACCAAAACCAATAACCAGCCCCTTAGAGGCAACAGCTAACATAACATCACTCTCGGTAATATTGCCACTGCCACTATGGATAATTCTGACCTGGACTTGCTCCGTCGCCAGCCTTTCCAGAGAACTTCTTATCGGCTCAATACTGCCTTGAACATCGGTTTTGAGAACAACATTGAGCTCTTTTACCTGTCCAGCACTTATTTGGGCAAAGAGATTATCAAGGCTAACTGCCTTGGGCAATAAGGATGGCTGTTGGCGCTTTTGTATTAAAGCCCGGGCCTGGCGTTCGCTAGCCACTGAGGTTAGGGTATCACCCACTTTAGGCACACTATCTAGACCAAGGACTTCAACCGGCATGGCTGGCTCAGCTCTCCTCACCCGCTTACCCATATCATTAAACATAGCCCTTACCCTACCCCAGGTGTCACCAACTACCACCGTATCACTAAGCTTTAAGGTTCCGGTTTGAATAAGTACCGTGGCCAATGGTCCCTTACTCTTGTCCAGCTCAGCTTCGATAACCACCCCTACTGCCGGTCGAGACGGGTCTGCCCTAAGGTCCTCCATCTCGGCTACCACCAGAAGATTTTCCAGTAGCTCGGAGATGCCTATCTTCTGCTTAGCTGAAATGGAAACACAGACTACATCGCCCCCCCACTCCTCGATAAGCAAACCAGCATCAGCTAGCTGTTGCTTAACAAGCTCAGGGTTAGCCTCGGGCTTATCAATCTTATTAATAGCCACCACCATTGGCACTCCAGCAGCCTGGGCATGGTCAATAGCCTCTAAAGTCTGCGGCATCACCCCATCATCAGCAGCCACCACCAAAATGGTGATGTCAGTTACCTGTGCTCCACGAGCTCGCATAGCAGTAAAGGCTTCATGACCGGGGGTATCCAAGAAGGTAATCTTTTGCCCATTGACTTCTACCTGATAGGCACCAATATGCTGGGTAATACCACCAGCCTCGGTAGCCATTACATTGGTTTGCCGGATAGCATCCAAAAGTCTAGTCTTGCCGTGATTGACATGCCCCATAATAGTAACTACCGGAGGACGTGGTCGCAGACCACTAAGTTCCTCCTCCCGAGGCCGATACCTCCTACTCCCGCCAATAGTGGCTAAGGGCTTCAGTTGGGCTTCATAACCAAGGGCAGCAACCGCTCCGGCTGCCGCCTTATAATCAATGACCTGGTTAATATTGGCAAAAATGCCATTTCTCATCAGTTGTTTGATAATATCTATGGCACTAACCTGCAAAAGGTCGGCCAATTGCCTCACCGCTACAGAGTGAGGAATCTCAATCAGGTTTGCCCCCGGTTCACCTGATTTACTCTCTTTTGCCACTAAATCGCTCCTTATCCCAGTTCCTTCCCATATCCGATAAGCTGCTCCCGATTATCCTGGGTAAGAGTGGTGCGCAGGGCATGTTCTAGCCGACCCTTCTTCAGTCCAATCTCCCAACACTCTGGTGCTCGACATAGGTAAGCACCACGCCCTACCCGCTTTCCACCAGCATCAACCTCCATACCACCGCCGGAAATTCGAACCAAACGGATTAGCTCCCGCTTAGGTCTTACCTTACCGCAAGCCACACAAGTCCGCTGGGGTATATGCTTGACCGAAACAGGATTAATACTCCTCTTCCTCCTCATCAAAAATTTCTGACTTTTGGCGCTGTTTCCCGAGCCTGATGCCCTCATCAGCACCCCGCTCGTGAGCGCTCTTCTTTTTCTTCATCCTCGATTTAGCCACAGGCTTAGTCGGCCCAGATACTAAAACATCCTCAGCAAACCGGAGCTGAGGTTTCTCTAATATTGCTTTCGGTTCCAGAAAAGTCTCAGGAGAAATAAGCGTGGTATCAAGAGTGAGCAGAGGCTCAGCCGCTGCCTCTGCAGAGGCTAAGGCAGGCTCCTCAACAGCAGGTAATTCAGCAGGAAGCTCTTCACCAACTACAGCCTCCCCCCCTAGCTCAGGTAAAGGCTCGGCTTTCGCCAACCTTTCTTCCTCGGCGGTTGAGGCGCTCTTAATGTCAATCCGCCACCCGGTGAGCTTAGCTGCCAATCTAGCATTCTGCCCCTCCTTACCGATGGCTAATGAGAGTTGCCTATCAGGGACAACCACAGTAGCTATCCCATCGCCCTCATCCAGCTCCACACTTAATACCTGTGCCGGGCTAAGGGCATTAGCAACGAAGACCGGGGCATCTGGGCTCCAGGTAACGACATCTAGTTTTTCGCCATTTAACTCTCTCATAATATTTTGTATCCTGATACCACGAAGTCCAACACAGCAACCAACCGGGTCAATGCCATCCTGGCGTGCTGACACCGCTACCTTACTCCGATAGCCAGCCTCACGGGCGATAGATTTCAACTCCACTATCCCGCTAAGAACCTCAGGAACCTCCAGCTCAAAAAGCCGACGAAGTAAATCTGGGTGAGAGCGTGACACCACTACCTGAGGTCCTCTGCTGGTCCGAGCCACCTCTAGAAGATAAACCTTAAGCCTTTGACCGGCACGATATCTCTCATTGCGCACCTGTTCAGCAGCGGGGAGTATTGCCTCTGCTCTACCCAAATCGATAAAGATCTGCCTAGGCTCAATGCGTTGCACCAACCCAGCGACAATATCACCCTCCTTATCAGAATATTCCTCAAATATGGCGCTATGCTCTGCCTCATGAAGGCGCTGGAGAATAACCTGCTTTGCCGTTTGAGCTGCAATGCGCCCAGCGTTGCGCGGGGTGGCTTCTACCTTAATAGTCTCACCAATCTGTGCATCTGGTTTAATCTTGCTCACCTCGCTTAGTGATATTTCTCGGCGTATATCTAAAGGTTGCTCAACTACAGTTTTCTCCGCCCACACTTCAACCCCACCAGTAGCGGGATCAATCTTGACCGAAATATTTTGGTTGGGGGCAAAATTGTCTTTCCTATAAGCCGATACCAGCGCTGCCTCTACCGCAGCAATAACCACCTCCTTGGGCAGGTTCTTCTCTGCCGAGAGCTGAGTTATAGCGAGCATAAATTCGCTCTTCATCTGAGATTAAGACCTCCGACCCTGTTATTCTTACTCACAATTAAAAAAGTGGGAATGAAACCCACTTAGCTAACTCAGCCTTTATCTAAAATAAGTATACCATAATCAATATTCCCTGTAAAGCATCCCAACCCCCGGTTGGCTCTATACTAAATTTTGTAGAAAATGATAAGGTGATAAGAACTTCAGGACGGAGAAGAAGATAAAGGAAGGAGGTCTAACCTCTTAATTTCCTATCTATGGTCGGGGTGAGAGGATTTGAACCTCCGACCTCATGGTCCCAAACCATGCGCGCTACCCTCTGCGCTACACCCCGCAGCGGGAAGTATAGCAAAGCATTTATTTTGGGTCAAACTGGAGGGCTAATCTCAGCAGTCAGGGCAGTTATCAAAGGTGTCAGGGGCTAAATCCGCCTTTTTGATTATGTAGTCTAGCTGTTTTTCCGGAGCCCAGTACTTACCGCAGGTGTTACACTGTTTTAACTTAAACTCCATTTGGCAAGTAGGCATAGTTATTCTTCTTTTATCTCCAACATCCTCTACCGTTATAGCACCGGTAGGGCAGACGTAAGCGCAAGAACCACAACCAATACAAGCCTCTGAATGCTCATAAAAGGGGGTAGCCATCTCTCTATCAACGCCCCGATTAACTAAGCTAATTGCTGAGACACCCACAACCTCCTGGCAGACCCTAACACATAACCCACAGAGGATACATTGATTATCCTCTAGCTTAAAGCTTGTTTCCTCAACACCTAGCTGCCTAGCTAAATCCTGTATTACCTTGTTGTTAGGGCACCTGGCAAGCAGCAACTCCATTATCATTCTGCGATTATCTATAATCCTTTCGGAGTTGGTCTTCACCATAAGCCCTTCCTCTACCTGGTAGAGGCAAGAGGCTACTAGTCTTTGCCTTCCATCTCTAGCGATTTCAACCAGGCAAAGTCGGCAAGCCCCATATGGTGTCACCTCTTCATGATAGCAAAGAGAGGGTATGTAGATATTATTCTCTCTAGCCGCCTCCAATATGGTTGTCCCCTCTTCTGCTTGAACCTCTCGACCATCAATTGTCAGTGTAACCATTTCTCCCTGCCTTCACTTCCTTATTACAGCATCGAGCTTACACACATCATAGCAAGAGCCACACTTGATGCACTTCTCTTGGTCTAAGACAACCGGCTTCCTCTTCCCCATAAAGGTTATTGCTTCTACAGGGCAGGCCTTCACGCATAGCCTACATCCAGGGCACTTCTCCTCATCAATGAGATAGGTAACTAATTCCTTGCAGACACCGGCTGGGCATCTCTTATCTCTAATATGGGCTTCATACTCATCCCTGAAATAGCGTATAGTAGTTAAGACGGGATTGGGAGCAGTACTGCCCAAAGCGCATAGGGAGCTATCTATAATTGTGGCCGACAAGCGCTCAAGTAGTTCAATATCTCCATCTTTCCCCCTCCCCTCAGTGATGTCGGTTAGTATCTCACCCATCCTTTTTAACCCCTCGCGGCAAGGAATACATTTGCCACACGACTCACCCTGGAGGAAGCCGATGAAGTACTTGGCTATATCCACCATACAGGTATCCTCATCCATCACAATCATTCCGCCGGAGCCCATCATCGAGCCAACCTTGGTGAGTTGGTCAAAATCCACCGGCAGGTCAAGCAAACTTTCAGGGATGCAGCCACCTGAGGGACCACCAGTCTGCACCGCCTTGAATTTTCTACCCCCGGGAATACCGCCACCTATATCATAGATAATCTCCTTCAAGCTTATTCCCATCGGGACTTCTACTAGGCCGGTGTTATTAATCTTACCCACCAGTGAGAAAATCTTGGTTCCCTTGCTGCCTTCAGTGCCTATTGTTGAATACCAATCAGCACCGTTTTTGATTATTAGCGGGACATTAGCCCAGGTTTCCACATTGTTGAGATTGGTAGGCTGTTCCCACAAGCCCTTCTCCACAGTGTGAACATACTTTGCCCTGGGCTCGCCTACTTTGCCTTCCAGCGAAGCCATCAGTGCCGTTGACTCGCCACAGATAAAAGCCCCACCACCCCTATTTATTTTGATGCTGAAGTCAAACCCGGAGCCCAGGATGTTTTTCCCTAGAAGTCCATACTCCTCGGCTTGTTTAATGGCTATCTGTGCATGTTTTACAGCTAGAGGATACTCGTTACGGACATAGATATAGCCCTCGTGACCTCCGATAGCATAAGCTCCTATTATCATTCCTTCCAGAACGCTATGAGGATTTCCCTCCATCAAGCTCCTATCCATATAAGCCCCGGGGTCTCCCTCATCACAATTACATATGATATACTTGGTGTCGCCAGGTGCCCGACGGCAGGTTTCCCACTTGACGCCGGCGGGGAATCCCCCACCACCACGCCCCCGCAAGCCAGCTTTTTTGACCTCTTCAATTATCTCCTCTGGAGACATCTTATAAAGGGCTTTGCTCAAAGCAGAGTAACCACCAACAGCAAGGTAGTCATCTATTATGGTAGGGTCAATGTTGCCGTTATTGCCAAAGACGAGCCGGTTCTGCTTCTTATAGAATGGCACTTCATGCTCGTAGGTTATTTTCCCACCAGTATTTGGGTCAATATAGAGTAATCTATCAATAATATTGCCTTTAATGATAGTCTCCGAGATTATCTCGGGAACATCTTCTACACTTGTCCGCTGATAGAAAATGTTCTCCGGTTTAATAACTATAAGTGGTCCCCGTTCGCAGAAACCGTGGCACCCGGTAACTTTCATATCCACCTTAGTTTTCAGTCCCCGCTGCTTGATTTCCTGTTCGAAAGCGGCGGCTACACTCTCACAGCCACAGGCTTGGCAACCGGTGCCGCCACATATGGTTACGCAGAACTTATTAGGGTCCCTCTTTTCAATTATTGATTTTCTTAAAGCCTCTAGCTCATGTGGCGAGCTTAGCCTGTTCAATGCTTGTTCCTTTCCCATAATTACTCGTAGCTTTCCAATAAAGGTTTTACCTTGTTGCTCTTCATCTGCCCTGAATATTTACCATCAATTATTACTATAGGGCCTAGAGCACAGGCTCCAACGCAGTTAACTGTCTCCAGGGTATATTTAAGGTCTTCGGTTGTTTCTCCCGGTTTGATGCCAAGCTTCCGCTCCATCTCCTCCAGGATTCTAACTGCACCCCTAACATGGCAGGCAGTGCCGAGGCAGACATTGATTAGGTGACGTCCCCTCAGTTTTAAACTGAAAGCCTTAAAAAAGGTGGCTACACTATAGACCTGACTTAGGGCAACATCTAAACCTCGGCTAACCTGTACTAAGGCTTCTCCGGGTAGATAATTGTATTCCGCTTGGATATCCTGCAACATGGATACCAGCATTCCCTTCTCACGCTGGTAATTATCCAATATTGACTCTACCCTCTCTTCCATTTGTTCGACTTCTGTGCTCACTTTACTTTCTCCCGAAGCTTAGCATATTCCCTATTTACCCTCTGCTGAATCTTATTTATTACATCCTCAGACAGGTGCCTGAACCTCCCTTGCAGCTTCATGTAGTCCGTAACCGGTCTAAGTTTGGGGAAATCGAAATTTAGTCTATAGGTACCATTCTCCACTTCATACAGGGGGAATATCCCTGTCTCTACTGCCAGACGACCGAGTCTGACGGTTAAATCGGGAGCAAATCTCCACCCGGTAGGGCAAGGAGATAGGATGTGGACATAAGCTGGACCTGGGGTCGCTGCCCCCTTTGCCACCTTATCCATCAGGTCAAAGGGGTAGCTGGGGCAGGCAGTAGCTACATAGGGGATGTCATGGGCAGCAGCAATGGCTGGCATATCCTTCTTCCAGGTAACCTGCCCGATGCTCACCCTGCCGGCAGGGGAGGTGGTAGTAGAAGCACCAAAGGGGGTAGCCGAAGACCTTTGAACCCCGGTATTCATATAGGCTTCATTGTCAAAGCAGATATAGAGGAAGTCATGCCCCCTCTCCATGGCTCCAGATAGCGCCTGGAGCCCAATATCGCTGGTGGCACCATCTCCAGCCATGGCTACTACTTTAATTTCCTGCTGAGCAATTCTGCCCTTCTTCATCAGTATCTTCAGCCCCGATTCTATGCCAGAAGCCACGGCTGCCGTATTCTCAAATAGGGTATGAATCCAGGGAACGCGCCAGGAGGTATAGGGGAGCTGTGACGAGATTATCTCTATACACCCGGTGGCGGTAACTATTATCACCCTCTGCCCCAGTGGCTTGCAGGCAAGCCTCACTGCCAGAGCCTCACCACAGCCGATACAAGCCCGGTGCCCAGGGGCAAAGTTTTCCCTTTTGGTTACTAATTTGGGGACGAAGACAGCATACTTTTCCATTTTTTGTTTTAAGAAACAAATCCTATTTTATTAGCTATAAAAATTCCAATTATTTTTTTTGGGGGAGACAATTCCTATTTAGCCAGATAGGAAAATTGTTTCTCGAGTTATGTTAAGTTGATTATTTTACTCTCTCACTCCGAATATTTCAAATTCCTGGTCACTTCCCTTTTGTGAGATTTCTATGCCTCTATCGACTATTTCCTCAAACCCCGCCGGGGTAATATCCCTGCCCCCCAATCCCCCGACGAAGCCTATGACCTTTGGCCTCTTGTCCTCACTATATAAGGCTGACCTGACCTCAGAGCAAACTGGGCCTCCGGGACCACCAAAGGAGAGCGCCCTATCCAGAACGATGAGAACCTCGGCATTTCCGACCGCCTGGCGAATTTCGTCAAAGGGGAAGGGACGCCATAAGCGGAGTCTGAGCAATCCCACCTCTCTGCCCTCTCCCCTCATCTTGTCTATAGCCGTCATTGCCGTCTCACTAAAGCTGCCCATGGTCAATAGCAGCACCCTGGCATCTTCACTGCGGTAGCATTCTACTGGAGAGTAATATCGCTGGAAGGTTTTGCCAAAGTTATCCCAGCACTGGAGGATTACCTCTTTGGCTGCTTCTAAATTTACTTCCTGCGCCTTCTTTGTCTCAAAGTATATGATAGGTGGTGCGAAAGCCCCCATAGTTACTGGTCTATCCGGGTGTAGGGGCATGGGGTGCTGATATGGAGGGATAAATTTATCAACCTGGCTCTGCTCTGGGAAAAGCAGTGGTTCAATCATGTGGGTCAAGTGGAATCCATCCAGGTGAATCATCACTGGAAGCAAGACCCTGGGGTCTTCGCCAATGCGGAAGGCACACAGGACATTATCCACCGCCTCCTGCCCATTTTCCACAAAGAGCTGAATCCAGCCGGTATCACGGACAGCCATAACATCAGAGTGGTCACCCCAGACGCTTAGTGGCGCTGATAATGCTCGGTTAGCCACCGCCATAACTACTGGTAACTGCATTGATGAGGCAACATACAGCACCTCATGCATCAGCTCAAGCCCCTGACCGGCGGTAGCGGTAAAGGTTCGAGCCCCGGCGGCTGATGCTCCCAGGCAGGCGCTCATGGCTGAGTGCTCGGATTCGACTGGAATATAGGCTGCATCCAACTCGCCATTGGCTACCAGCTCAGCCAGGTGTTCCACAATGTGAGTCTGTGGAGTAATGGGATAGGCAGCCACAACATCAACATCGGCTAGTTTAGCTGCCTCAGCGATTGCCAGCGAAACCTCAATGCCTATCCTTTTTGCCATCACTCCTCCTCTGGCACCATGGTAATGGCTTTGGTCCAGCACTCGCGGGCGCAAATGCCACACCCCTTGCAGTAGAATAAATCGGCTTCAAAATACCCCTCAGCATTTTGTTCAACGCATCCCTCGGGGCAGAAAATATAGCAAATGCCACACTTTATACATTTATTGGTGTCAAAGATTGGTCTTTCTGACCTCCAATCGCCAGTCTGGTACTGGCTGGCATTCCCTGGCTCGACTACTATTGAGCCGATTTCCAGGTCTCTCCAGGTCAGCATACCCTCCGGCTTAGTCAATTGGCTTACTCCTTTGGGGGTCAACCTCACCCCCTTTTAGGTTTTTTATTTGGTAACCCTATCCCCCTTTATCCCCCTTCCCCTTCTTTATCCCCCTTCCCCTTGATAAGGGGAAGGTAATTTCTTTAGAGGGGCGTAGTCCCTCTAAAACTCCCCTTAATTATTACTCCAGAGTAAGGAGAGGGAGGGATTACTTTTGAAGGGGATTTTCACCCCACAAAAACAAGGTTTTTGTGGGGACCCTGTATTAGCCCCTTCAATCTACCCTTGATAAACGACTTTTTACTCCTTCACTAAGGTTTCCTCATATGCCTTTTGCATAGCCTTGATATTTCTTTCCGCCAGGCGACCAAAGCGGTGTCTCAAGGGTTCAAGCAAGGATTCCAGTTCGACTACCCCGGTGGCTCTAACTAGAGCTCCAATCATGGTAGTATTAGTAATAGGAAGCCCTAAAATCTCCCTAGCGATACTTGTGGCATTAACTCTAGCTAGTTTACATTTAGCTTTAAGCTCAGCTTCAATGTCCTGAAACGACCTTCTGGTATTAATTACCAGCAGTCCGTTTTCCTTAAGTCCTGAGGCAACATTCACAATGCGAAGCAGTCTAGGGTCAAGCACTACCACTATATCAGGTTGGGCTATCTCAGCCCTTATCCTGATAGGTTGCTGGCTACTTATTCTGACAAAAGCCAATACTGGTGCCCCTCTCCTCTCAGGACCAAAGCTGGGGAAGGCATGAGCATACTTACCTTCGCTTATTGCTGCCTGCGCCACCAGTTCTGCGGAGGTAACTGCACCCTGCCCACCACGACCATGCCATCTAATCTCAATAAGTCGGTTAGTATCTCTCAACTCGGTCTCCTAGCTATCACAAAAGCGCCCCTGGAGCGACTTGAACGCTCGCACCCAGCTCCGGAGGCTGGTGCTCTATCCACCTGAGCTACAGGGGCCAATACCTATAATACCCTATGGCAAATTATTTGGCAACAAATGGATAGGCTGTTATATCTATATCAACGACTTCCTTTTCCCAAATCGCCTTCGCAAGAACTTCTCCAGCTCAACTACAAGGAATCCAGGGAATAGAGCTAAAATTATGAGTGGCCACCACTCGGCAGGGAAGGGTGCTGTTCTAAATATAACATTAACAACGGGGATATAGGTTATCATAAGCTGGGTAATTATGGTTACCGCAATACCCATCAGCACCCATTTATTGGAGAAGGGGTTAAAGGTAAATGCCGATTTCATTACTGACCTGGCGGTAAAGATGAAGCCTATATGTAACAGCTTGACCGCCATGAAGGCTGCTGTTTGCGCCTGCGTTAATACTAAGTCCATATTAGAGGTATGCGTTTCAAAGGCTAGATGCCCGTATATCCAATATACGATAAAGCCCGAAGCTGCCATTACCACCGACACCAACCCGACTCTCTCAAAAAATAGGCGATTGGCTATTTTTTCCTTAGGGTTACGCGGGGAGCCTTCCAGTAATCCCTTTTCCTTGGGCTCCATCATCAGGGGCAAGGTGAGAAATATAGAGTCAGCCAGATTCACCCACAGGATGTGTATTGGCTCCAAGGGAAGGCGCAGGGCAAAGAGAGGTATAAATGGTGCCAGTAATACTGCTCCCATTACCAGTAGCGCCTGCCCCCCATTGGTGGGAAGGGTATACAGGATTGCCTTTTCCAGGTTCTTCCAGGCGTGTCTGCCTTCCTCCACTGCCCCCACTATGCTGGCGAAGTTATCATCAGTCAAAACCATATCAGCGGCTTCCTTGCTCACCTCGGTTCCCGTTATCCCCATGGCAACGCCGATATCGGCTGCCTTCAGCGCTGGAGCATCGTTTACCCCATCGCCAGTGACGGCAGCGATGTGTCCCCTTCTCTGCAACTGCTTTGTTATTCTCAACTTGTGCTCCGGAGCAACCCTGGCATAAACCGAGACCTCGTCCACAACTTCATATAGCTCATCGTCGCTCATTCTTGACAGCTCTTCCCCGGTCAATACCTTATCACTGCTTCCGCCAATGCCTAGCTGCTGGGCAATAGCTTTTGCCGTCTGAGCATGGTCACCGGTTATCATTACTGTCCTTATCCCTGCCGTCTTACAATCCTTGACTGCCTCAATCGCCTCTTCCCGAGGTGGGTCTATCATCCCCTGGAGCCCGAGGAAAACTAGCCCACCCAAATCTTTAGCAATGAGTGATGTTTTCTCCCTGTCCACATACTTATAAGCCATACCGAGCACTCGTAAGGCGTCTCTTGCCATCTCGTCTACCCTTGCCAATATCTCATCACTTCTTAAAGACTCAACACTTCCATCAATTAACTGGCTCTGGCACATCCGTAACACCCTCTCCGGTGAGCCCTTCACATAGATAACATTTTCCACCTTGCCCTGATGCAGGGTAGCCATATATTGTTGCGCAGGCTCGAAGGGTATCTCATCCAATCGGGGAAGCTTTTGGGTAATGGCAGCTTTAGCTGCTGAGACCACCAAAGCCCCTTCGGTAGGGTCGCCTACAATATTATATCCCTCTTCACCCTCGGCTAGAGTTGCATTATTACAGAGGTAACCTGCTCTTAAGGTTTCAACTAACTCCTGGTTCTCTGGGTTGATTCCTTTGTTCCCCAGAATAAACTCTCCTCTGGGGTCATAGCCGACACCGCCCACTTTATAGTCTTTCCCTCCAGAGTGGATATACACTACGGTCATTTGATTTTTGGTGAGGGTGCCTGTCTTATCTGAGCATATAACTGTAGCACAGCCCAGTGTTTCCGCCGCCGGTAATTTCCTTATCAGTGCGTTTCTCTTTGACATAGCCACTGCAGCCAGGGCTAAAATCGCAGCTACTATGGCGGGTAGCATCTCAGGTATTGCGGCAACAGCAAGGGCTACTGAGGCAAGGAAGGCATACACGAGGTCATATTTAAATACTAATGCTAGTATAAAATTAACCGCGGCAAGGGCAAGGATGGCAATAATCAAAAATCTAGTGAAGTCGGCTATCTTCCTCATTAGGGGGGTGATGATTTTACGGGTCTCTTTCATGAGTTCGGCGATTTTGCCGAACTCTGTTTGCTCTCCAGTGCCTACTACAATCCCCTGTGCCGAGCCAGCGGTAATGAAGGTACCACCGAAGGAAATACAGCGCTGGTCGCCAGGTGATAGATTTGGCCTCGAAATAGGGTCACTGTTCTTGGTCACCGGTACCGATTCTCCGGTAAGGGCTGCCTCATCTGCGCTCACATTTTTGGTAAAGAATAAGCGCAAATCTGCTGGCACCTTATCACCACCCTCCAGTATAACCACATCGCCGGGGACCAATTCCCGTGTCGGTATGACCTTCTTCTCTCCATCCCGGAGCACAGTGCACTCCGGCACCATCATCTTCTTCAGCGCTTCCAGAGCAGCTTCACCCTTCCCCTCCTGAATGAAACCTATTATCACATTGAGGAAGACACATCCCAGAATAACTGCCACATCTGGCCACATATCCGTCTCAGGTTTAATAATAGTTAGAATAGTGCAAACAAGGGAAGCAGCAAGCAGGACATATATTAAGGGGCTATGAAACTGAAGTAGGAAGCGGACGAGAGCTCCCCTCTTCTTGAACCTCAGTTCGTTGTAACCATATTTTGCCAGCCTGGCTTTTGCCTCGCTGGAGGTGAGCCCAACATTACTAGCTTCTAAGGCTTCAAAAGTCTGTTCTGCTGATAGCTGATACCATCTAGTCCCGTTCAGCAATCAAATACCTCCTCCGTATCATGGTGAGGGTCAGCCCAAAGTCTCTCTTATATCACAAAAAGCAGGTAGAGACAAAAACTATGTCATTATAACAAAAGTTCGTCCGTGGTGAAAGAAGCCAATATTGACATTTCCCTGCGATGCCAATAAAGTGGCTTTGGCAAGGGGGCACACCTTGGTCTGGGTATGGGTAAAGTTTATTTTATGCATCTTAATCATCTTCTTCTCGGGGCGGGCGATAGCAAGGTATGGAGACATTATTGCCCGCAAGAGCGGGCTCGGTGGAGTGTGGATAGGGGTTGTTCTCCTCGCCTTGGTTACCTCCCTGCCTGAGCTCTTCACCGGGATAAGTGCTGTTACCTTAGTCGGTGCTCCTGATTTAACCATCGGCAACCTCTTTGGTGCCAACAGCTTTAATCTTTTGAACCTGGCACTGCTTGATATTGCCTACCACAATGGCTCCCTGTTGAGTGCAGTTAGCCCAACTCACCGATTGACAGGGTGGCTCAGCATGGTTCTAGTCGTGGTTGCTGCTGTCTCTATCTTTATCAGCAGCCGCTTTTCAGCCTTGGGCATAGGCTGGATAGGGTGGTATACCCCTATTATTATCCTTTTATATCTTGTCTTTATGTGGAAAATCTTGCGCTCCGAACAGCGGCAGCCTTCTCCCCAAGCAAGTGACCAGAGAGCCGAGCCAGATTATGGAGAGATACCCCTGAGGAGGGTATGCCTCTATTTCGCTATAGCGGCTGCCTTTATCATTGGCGCTGGAACATGGCTGGCAATAATCGGAGACGAGATAGCTGCCATTACCGGGTGGGGGCAAAGCTTTGTCGGCAGCCTCCTCCTCGGTTTCACCACTACCCTGCCTGAAATCACCGTCTCCTTCGCCGCAATGAGGATGGGGGCAGTGGACATGGCTGTTGCCAATATGATAGGCTCAAATCTATTTAATATGACTGTCATCCCCATAGACGACCTGCTTTATTTACAGGGTCCTATTCTGGCTTCGGTCTCGGAGAGCCATCTCACCACTGCTCTGGTGGTCATATTGATGACCGGGATATTTATAGCTGGGCTCCACTTCAGACCGAAAAGATTTCTCAGGCTAAGCTGGTGTAATCTGGCTCTGATAGCGCTATTCTTGCTTGGGGCTTATTTCAGCTATACCCTAGCCTGAGCAAAAGATGGTATAATTACCGTGTAACCAGGGAGAGGTGTCCGAGTGGTTTATGGTGCCGCTCTCGAAAAGCGGTCTCCGCTAAAAGTGGAGCGTGGGTTCGAATCCCACCCTCTCCGCAACATCTGAGTGGAGAGGTGCTGGAGTGGACTATCAGGCGCGCCTGGAGAGCGCGTGTAGCCTTTGGCTACCGTGGGTTCGAATCCCCCCCTCTCCGCCACCCTATTCTGAGATTCTGAGATAAGAAGCTCCGTCCTCCTAATGAGCTGGCTAAGAGAGGCTTCGCCTCTTTCCGGCTCTCCACTTTTTATCTTTTGATAATTGGAAACCCTATCCCCTTTATCCCCTTCCCCTTAGTAAGGGGAAGGGGAATTGTATTTTTTGAAGGGGCTAACGCCCCTTCATACTTCCCTTAAAGATTCATATTTCCCCTAAATAAAAGTGGGGGTTTTACTAAGAAGGGCTACAGCCTTTCAAAGATATTACCTTCCTCTTGGTATGAGATAAGGTTTAAAGAAGGGTCGAAGAGGGGCGAAGCCCCTCTTAAAACAGTCCTCCCCCTCATGATAGGAATACATATCCATATCATGGAGAGGGGGATTAAGGGGGTGAGGTGGATAAACAATCCCGATTGTCAGTAGTTCGCCTCTATGCTAGAATGCTTAGGAAATGACTGATAAAGACATTAAATACTGGGTAGGCTTTAGTATTATACCTCGCATTGGGAGGGTCAAACTCTCACAGCTTGAAAGCTATTTTGGTAGCCTGGAGGAGGCATGGCAAGCTACCCCCGCTGACCTAAAGCGCTCGGGACTGGATAGCGGCTCAATAAATGCCATCACCTACTGGCGACCCAAGATTTCCCTGGAAGCGGAGATGGAAAAGTTAGACCGCTACGGGGTAAAGGCGCTTATCTGGCATGACCCGGATTATCCATCTCGGCTCAAGGAGATATATGATTATCCCCCCATACTTTATGTCAGGGGTTCCCTGCTCCCCGAGGATGAGTGGTGTCTGGCAGTGGTAGGCACCCGCCGGGCTACCGTTTATGGCAGACAGGCAGCAGAGGAGATAGTGGCTGATTTAGCTCGAAACAAAATCACCATTGTAAGCGGCTTGGCTAAAGGAATTGACTCTGTAGCCCACCGCAGTGCCCTGGAGGCAGAGGGTAGGACGATTGCTGTATTTGCCTCTGGGCTGGATATCGTTTACCCTGGTGAGAATGCCTCTCTAGCTCGCAATATTATTCAGCAAGGGGCAGTGATAAGCGAGTATCCGCTAGGCACCAGACCTAAGGCTGATAACTTTCCCCGACGTAATCGGATTATGAGCGGGCTAAGCCTCGGGGTGTTAGTGGTTGAGGCTGGTGAGACTAGCGGGGCTATGATTACTGCTCATCTGGCACTGGAGCAAAATAGAGAGGTGTTCGCTGTCCCGGGTAGTATTCTATCACCAGCCAGCAGAGGGACTAACCACCTTATCCAGGAAGGGGCTAAGCTAATTCGTGACTACACCGATATTTTAGAGGAATTGAATTTGACTGCTGTAGCTCACCAGATGGAGATTAAAGAGGTTATACCAGCCTCCGATACCGAATCCCTGTTGCTAAGGCAACTGGGTGCTGAGCCCACCCATATTGATGAGGTCTGCCGCAATAGCGGTCTGCCTATATCAACGGTCAGCAGCACTTTAGCTATGATGGAGCTCAAGGGTTTGGTAAAGCAGGTAGGAGCTATGAATTATATTCTGTCTCGGGAAGCAAGAGAGGCGTACCGGGTAAAGGTGGATTAGGACGAGGAAGAAAAATTTAGTTATAGTTGAGTCGCCGGCTAAGGCCAGAACGCTGAGTAAGCTGTTAGGCGGTAACTATAGCCTCAAAGCCTCAATGGGTCATGTAAGAGACTTGCCCAGGAGCCAGCTAGGGGTAAACATTGAAAAGGGCTTTGCCCCTAAATATGTGGTGCCGAGGGCGAAAAGTAAGATTGTAAACGAGCTTAAACAGGCAGCTAAAACTGCCTCTACAGTGTATCTAGCCACAGACCCAGACCGCGAGGGGGAGGCTATCTCCTGGCATCTAGCCGAGGTGACAAAATGGAACCGCATACCCTACCGCCGTGTCATCTTTCACGAAATAACCAAGGAAGCTATCAAGCGTGCCTTTGACCATCCTCGCTCTATAGATATGCAATTGGTCAATGCCCAGCAGGCGAGGCGTGTCCTGGATAGATTGGTAGGCTATAAGCTCAGCCCATTACTCTGGCAGAAGGTAAGGAGGGGTCTGTCAGCAGGTAGAGTTCAGTCGGTGGCACTAAGGATTATTGTTGACCGTGAGAGGGAAATTGAGAAATTTATCCCGGTGGAGTACTGGACTATTGAGGCTGAGTTAGCCAAGAAAACACCCTCTGCCGAGGTGACAGCTTTTAGAGCCATGCTGATTGGTCTTACCGATGGCACCAAGATAGATATTCATACCGAGGAAGAAGCGACTGAACTCGGTGATGAGCTAAAACAAGCCAGCTATAAGGTTATCAAAGTAAGCACCAAAAAGGTAACCCGCCAGCCGGCGCCACCGTTTATAACCAGCACGCTACAACAGGAGGCATGGCGCAAACTCCACTTCACCGCCAAACTAACTATGCGTGTGGCTCAGGAGCTTTATGAGGGTCTCCCTATAGGCGATGAGGGGAGTGTAGGGCTCATCACCTATATGCGTACCGACTCCACCAGGGTAGCCCGCTCAGCCATTGCTGAAACCAGAGAATTTATTATTGATAAGTATGGCTCTCAGTTTGCTCCATCGCATGCCCGTTCCTTCACCAGAACTGTAAAGGGGGCGCAAGAGGCTCACGAAGCTATCCGTCCCACTAAAATCTGGCGGGAGCCCTCCCTGCTTAAACCACACCTTACCGATGCCCAATTTAAGCTTTACCAGCTCATCTGGAAACGAATGGTGGCTAGCCAGATGTCAGCAGCGACTTTTGATAATACCGCCGTTGATATTCAAGCCAGACGCCCCTATTCTAAAGCCAACTATCTGCTAAGAGCTTCCAGCTCTGTTACCAGGTTTCCCGGGTTTATGGTTCTCTATACCGAGGGGAAAGATGAAGCTGAAGAAGGGAAGAGAATCTCTACCCTTCCCCAGTTAGAGAAGGGCAATAAGCTTGAGCTTCTGGGGCTTTTCCCTGAGCAGCATTTTACCAAACCCCCACCACGCTTTACCGAAGCCACACTAATAAAGATGTTGGAACAATGGGGTATCGGGCGTCCCAGCACCTACGCTCCCATCCTGTCCACCATTCAGGAGCGGGAGTATGTCACCAAGGCTGGCGGCAGCTTTCAGCCTACGGAGCTAGGTATAGTGGTCAATGACCTGCTCAACAAATATTTTGCTGACATCGTTAACATTGAATTTACCGCTCATATGGAGGAGGAACTAGACAAGGTAGCCAATGAAAACAAGAATTGGGTGGGGGTGGTTCAAGATTTCTATACACCCTTTGACAAGAGCCTGCAGAACGCCTCCCTGCTTATGGAGAAGGTGAAGTTAGAGGAGCTAACCGAGGAAATTTGCCCTGAATGTGGCAAGCCTATAGTAGTCAAATTCGGGCGTTTTGGGAAGTTCTTAGCCTGTAGTGGCTACCCTGAGTGCAAATATACCAAATCTTTTCAGGTCAAGCTTGGGGTTAAATGTCCGCAGTGTGGTGGTGAGCTGGTGGAGAAGCGGAGCAAAAAGAAGCGCACCTTTTACGGTTGTAGCAACTACCCTGATTGCCAGTTTGCCACCAATCTTAGACCCCTCCCCCAGCCCTGCCCCAAGTGTGGTGGACTCCTCACCACATACCAGAGAAACTGGGCAAAATGCACTAAATGTGAGTATAAAGGCAAATTGACACGAAATAGTGAATGGAAGTAAGTTAAGGGTAGAGCAAAAGATGACAATAAGTAGGACAACTACATATAGCCAAGTGCTAGAGGGAGATTGCCTTGAATACTTCAGCAAAGGCTCTATAAGCGATATTCACCTTACTTTTCTTGACCCCCCTTATAGGCAAGGTAAGGAATACAGGTTCTTTGATGATAACCAGTCTGATGATACATACTGGGCTTGGTTAGTACAGATTTTGTCAGAAGTTTACAAGGCGACGGTGGAGGGAGGAGCTATTTATTTCATGCAAAGAGAGAAGAACGCTGAACAAGTATTAAAGCTGCTCAGGGAAACAGGCTGGACATTTCAGAATTTGATTATTTGGAAGAAGAAAACCTCTGCAGTTCCAAGTGAATTTAGATTCTCTAAACAACATCAAATTATAGCTTATGCCACTAAAGGATATAAGCCAAGAGTATTTAATAAATTGCGCATAGACCTACCACTCTTGCCGGAGTATAAGTATGAAAGAACTAACGGAGTTTATGTTACAGATATATGGGATGATATCAGAGAATTGACATCAGGGTATTTTGCAGGAGACGAAGCACTAAGAGATAGCAAGGGAAACAGGGTTCATACACAGCAATCACCTGTTGCTTTACTTTTAAGGATAATTTTATCCTCTACCCTATCCGGAGATACAGTTTTTGACCCCCTTGCTGGAACAGGAACTACTTTGATTGTTGCTCATCAATTAATGAGAAACTCCATAGGCATAGAAATAGACCCTGAGCATGTCAGAATCAGTAAAATGCGTTTAAAATCGCTGAGACCTGCCGATAGTGTTCTTCATTATTACACTTACTATAGCTTCACGCCAAATTTGAAAGAAATTTGGCCGGTCGAGGAAGCAACTATTAGTGAGCAAGGGAGGCTTTTTGATGTATGAATTTGCCGATATTACAGAGCTTTTCATTGGAGTAACGAATAGTTTAAGGAAGAAAATGCTTACTCTTCACTCCCCTTTGGAGAAGATGGTCTTAGAGGCAAGTAGAAATAATCTGGCTTATATTGATAATCGAAGGGACACATATCAAAAATATAAGCACGACTTCTGGAGCAACCTAAATAAAAGCTGGCTTAAGAGCCAGGGAATAGACGAAAGACTTTTATACTCAAAATCAGAACAATTCCCTGATTTTTTATTCAAGGCAATAAATTATGAGAACAAACTAACCTGCGGAAGCTTGCTAGAGTTAAAGGATTCAAAAAGTGGAAGCATAGCCTCCTTTAACTCAACACTTCCCACTAAATATAAAAGCCTTGAGGAGATAGATGTAATTAATGGCACTAACCTTGTTTCGAGAATAGCCGCTATCAAAGATGGCGAACTCGCTAAGACTGAAAGTTATTATGCTTATCAAAGAAGAGCATTTTATCTGGTAAGAACTTATAAGAATGATGAGAGAGTAAAGGTTTCTATAATTGATGGTTCTTTCTTCGAGACGATGCCAAAAGAGCATCTTATTAACCAAATGTTTTTAAATGTTCTAAGAGGTCATTTACAAAGAAAGGCAATAACGATACCCCCAGAAACTCTTAAACAAGTTGAAGAAGCTCTCTCCCATATTACAGATCAAACTATAATAGCAGCGTCTCAGATTATAGAAGGAGCTTCGGTACGACCACGTCTAAGGATTATGGCAGAGGTGCATCCCGAAGGAAATCCCCACAGCACCTTTTATCCTGAAATTTCAGATAGTAGTTTTAATCTTATTCTACAAGCAAGCCCTTCCACAAAGCAGCTTAAGGAGAAATTACGTTCAGAGACTAGTGACCTTAAGGTGCTCTCCATTCATCACAAGCGGAATGGCGAACATATAGTTTTCCAATGTCGTCTGGGCGTGGGATAATTCTATGCAAGAAATTTTTAATAAATACATAAATTACCTTGAGGTGGAGCGGAATGCTTCACACTACACTGTGCGCAACTATAAGACTGATTTATTGGGCTTTTTTCAGTTCCTTAGAACCAAAGGTATTGGTTCGCTAAAGGAAGTAGATAGACATACCTTGCGCGATTACTTATCCTATCTTATGGAGCAGGGTTTTGTTAAGGCAAGCATTGCCCGTAAGCTGTCGGCTATCCGCTCCTTCTACCGCTACTTACTACGGGAGGGAGTGGTGTCCGCCAGCCCGGTAGTCACTACCTCTTCACCCAAGCTGGACAAGCGCTTGCCCTCCTTTCTCACCATAGAGGAGGTAGAGCGACTGCTGAAAGCCCCTGATTTATCCACACCCCAGGGGCAGCGTGACCGAGCTTTGATAGAGCTACTCTATGCCTCCGGTCTGAGGGTAAGCGAGCTGGTAAGCCTAAATCTGGGGCAAATCAATCTTGATACCAATGAAATCCGTGTCTGGGGAAAGGGCTCCAAGGAGAGGGTGGTGCTAATGGGCGAGCCAGCCGCCGAGGCACTGCGCCATTACCTCAGCCAGGGCAGACCTAAACTCTTGGCAGAAAAAAGAAGTAATGCCCTGTTCCTCAATCGCTATGGGCAGCGCCTTATGGAACGAAGGGTACAAAGAATATTGCAGGAATATGCTAAAAGAGCTGGGCTAAATAAGAGGGTTCATCCCCACATGCTGCGTCATACCTTCGCCACCCACTTACTTGACGGAGGGGCTGATTTAAGGGTGGTCCAGGAGCTTCTGGGTCATGCCAGGCTATCCTCCACCCAGATTTACACCCATGTAACCAAAAGTCAGGCGAGAAAGGTATACCTATCAGCTCACCCAATAGCACGGGAGAAAGACGATGAATCTGAAAATAGGCAATAGAATACAAAAGTTGCGCCAAGGGCTAAGCGAAAAGGAGATTGACAGCATCTTCATCTCCCAAGCGGAGAATAGGTGCTACCTTTCTGGCTTTGATGGCTCTTCCGGTTTTCTGCTGATTACAGCCCAAAACACAATTTTAGCCACTGACTTTCGCTATATAGAGCAAGCCAAGAGACAAGCCCCTGATTATGAGATTTTTCGAGTAACTGGTGATTTAGGCGGCTGGTTTCCCAGACTGGTAGCTGAGTTAGACATAAAAAGGCTGGGATTTGAGGCTGAACATATCACCTTCGCCATGCATCGGCAGTTATGTGATATACTGAATAAAGGCGAATCCAAGCTCAAGCTTATCCCGGTAGATAGAATGGTAGAATCCCTCAGGGCAATTAAGGAGCCTGAGGAAATCGAGTTTATCATCAAAGCGGCAGAAATAACCGATGCTGCTATTGAATATATCCAGGACAAGATTCACATTGGCATGAGGGAGAGAGAAGTAGCCTGGGAGATAGAGAAATTCTTACGAGAAAGGGGCAGCGAGACTATACCCTTTGATGTTATTGTTGCCTCAGGACCAAATTCTGCCCTGCCCCACGCCAAACCTTCGGCGCGTGCTATCCACTCTAGTGAGCCGATAATAATTGATGTTGGAGCCAGAGTTGGAGGTTATTGCAGTGACTTGAGCCGAACTATCTGCCTTGGCACTCCTGACGATACCTTCAATAAGGTATATGATATCGTTCTTGGAGCCCAGCTAGCGGTAATGGCTATAATTAGGGAGGGAATGAGCGGTGGCGAGGCTGACGAGGTAGCCAGGATAATTATTGAACAGGCGGGCTATGGTGAAGCCTTTGGTCATGGCTTAGGTCACGGTGTAGGGCTAGCCCCCCATGAGCAGCCACGCCTTGGTCCAAATTCGTTAGAACACCTTGTTGATGGTATGGTATTTACCATTGAGCCTGGCATTTATCTTGCCGGGTGGGGAGGGGTGAGGGTTGAGGATTTGGTAGTGATAGAAAATGGGAAAGTCAGGGAAATTTCAAAAGCCAAAAAATAAACAATTTGGAGTTTTTCATGATAGATAGCGGTGAGCTAAGGAAAGGGATTACCATTGAGCTGGAGGAAAAGCTGTATCAAGTTCTGGATTATCAGCATATTAAGATAGGGCGTGGTAGCGCTGTAGTTCGTCTTAAGCTCCGTGATATCCGCGGCGGTCACACTATTGAGCGAACCTTTCAGGCTAGCGAAAGGTTTAGCCGGGCACGCCTAGACTATCGCACCATGCAATACCTCTATAACGATGGCGACTTACACTACTTTATGGACGAGGAAAACTTTGAGCAGATGCCCATCGCTGCCAGTCAGCTAGGTGACACCCTCAACTACTTAAAAGAGGGCATGTCGCTGGAGGTATCGAGCTATAAGGGCGAGCTGGTAGGTGTGGAGCTGCCCACTGCTGTCGAGCTTCAGGTGATTGATACCGGACCTGGTTTTAAAAGGGATACAGCCACAGCCGGCAATAAACCTGCCAAGCTGGAGACCGGCATTACCATCCAGGTTCCTCTGTTTATTAACAACGGGGATGTTATTAAGGTTGATACTCGCACTGGCGAATATCTAGAGAGGGTTAGTTGAGCTGAATTGTTAAAAGCTGACCTCCACATTCATACTAAATATTCCATGGATTGCAATACACCTTTAGAAAAGATAGTCAGTCGTTGCCTTGAGGTTGGGATAAACTGCATTGCTATCTGTGACCATGGTACCGCTGAGGGAGCATTAAGGATGCGGGAGATATCGCCTTTTCCGGTAATTGTAGCTGAGGAAATCTTAACCTCACATGGCGAAATTATAGGCATGTTCCTTGAAGAGACCATACCCAGCCGACTATCTGTGGAACAGACAATATCTCGGATCAGGGCTCAGGGTGCCCTGGTATGCATACCACACCCTTTTGATATATTCCGCCAATCTGCATTACGTAGCAACATAATGGAGGAAATAGCAGAACAAATTGATATTATAGAAGTATTCAATTCACGAAATCTTCTCCTCCAGACTTCGGCTAAAGCTCTAGCTTTTGCCTTGAAGTATGGTATCGCCAAAGGTGCTGGCAGTGATGCCCATACCCCTCATGAGATAGGCAACGCCTATGTTGAGATGCCTGAATTCAATGGCAAGGATGACTTCCTCCAGGCTCTGGAAAAGGGCAAGATTTCGGGACATAGGACAAACCCTTTCATTCATTTTGCTAGTGTCTGGGCAAGGCTAAAAAGTAATCTTAATAAACGGTGAGCCATGTATAAAATTGGCTGGTTTTCTACAGGCAGGGATAAAGCAGCCAGGGATTTGCTGACAGTGGTTCAGAGGGGCATCGCGCTGGGCGAGATTGAGGCTGAGATAGCCTTTGTTTTCTACAATCGTGAGTCTGGTGAATCACAAGAGAGCGATTTATTCCTCAAACTGGTTGAGAGTTATGGCATGCCTCTCGTCTGCTTTTCCTACCGAAGGTTTAAAGCCGACAGAGGCATTCCTATTATAGACCTAGGGGAGAGTTTGCCCACATGGCGGCTTGACTATGACCGAGAGGTGATGAATCGGCTACGAGGCTTTCATGCTGACCTGTGCGTCCTGGCTGGCTACATGCTTATCGTCGGCAAGGAGATGTGCCACAGATACAATATGATTAACCTTCACCCGGCGGCTCCGCGCGGACCTAAAGGAACCTGGCAGGAGGTAATCTGGCAACTGATTGATAACCAGGCTGAGGAAACAGGGGTAATGATGCACCTGGTAACCCCTGAGCTGGACAAGGGACCGCCGGCGACCTACTGCACCTTCCCCATTAGAGGCAACCCATTTGACCGATATTGGCAGGAGATAGAGGGGCATCCTCTTGAAGAGATTAAAAAGAGGCAGGGCGAAAATAACCGCCTGTTCAAGCTCATCCGCAAACATGGATTGGCTAGAGAATTTCCGCTAATAATAGCTACCATTAAGGCGTTTAGCCAGGGCAAAGTTAAGATTATGGCAGGTAAAGTGGTTGACGCCGAGGGAAAACCTATTAGCGGGTATAATCTGACCGACGAGATTGATGAACAATTAAAAGGGGCTTACAAAAATGAACTTTATCTGTTTTGACCTTGAAGGACCACTATCACCTCAGGATAATGCCTATGAGTTAATGAAGCTTTTCCCCAACGGCGATAGGATTTTTGAGGTTATCAGTCGCTACGATGACCTGCTGACGCTGGAGGAAAGGGAAGACTATGAGCCGGGGGATACTCTAGCTCTTATAGTGCCTTTCCTCATCCTCCATAATATTTCAGAGGCTAACATCGCCACTCTAGCTGCCGAAGCCGGCTTAATCGGTGGTGCAACCAAGCTTGTGTCCTGGCTTCAGTATAATGGCTGGAAAGTATTTTGTATCACCACCACTTACGAACAATATGCCATTCATATTACCCAAAAATTAGGTATTTACGCCCATAATGTTGCTTGCACCCCCTTCCCCCTGAATAAGTTCCGAGCAACTTTATGTCAAGAAGACTCCCAACTACTACAGCAGGCCGAGGAAGATATGCTGACCATGCGCCCAGTTGCTGATGATGACCGAATTAAGCAAAGCCTGGATAACTTCTTCTGGGAGAAACTGCCGGCTACCGACCTGGGGGCGGCAATAAAAGAGGTGAAGCCAATGGGGGGACGGCGTAAAGTAGCCGCTTTAACCAGATTTGCTAATGCCTATGACCAGCCTTTATCTAAGTGGGTGGTGGTAGGAGATAGCATTACCGATTTCAGGATGCTTCAGGCAGTGGAGGAGGCGGGGGGGGTAGCCATTGCCTTTAATGCTAATGAGTATGCCCTGCCCTATTCAACTATGGGCTTAGCCTCTACACTCATCAGTGACCTGACAGAGGTATTAACTGCGTGGCAGAAAGGTCATCGAGGGGGGGTGGAGAAAATAGTGAAATACAAAGAGAAATGGGGGGGTAAAGGGGATGGGGGCTATTTTCACTGGCTATCGGGCAGAAAAGATATAAACGATGTTATTGAGGTTCATAAGAGAATAAGGCGCCTGGTTAGAGAAGAGGCTGGTAAGCTGGGGTGAGTTTATTATAGGAATATGTCCTTTATAAAGGGAAGAGCGTAAAGCGTAGAGTCGATTATTTGTTTAACCAAACGTCTGAATAATTTGACAGTAAAAGGGATATTGACTAGACTTATGGAAAGTCTAGGATAGGGTATTCAAAGGGGGTTAATGATGGCGAAGAAGGTCTCGCTCATAAATATGAAAGGCGGTGTCGGGAAATCAACACTTGCCGTTAATCTGGCGTGGCAATTCACTGCAATGCCTAATTGGTCGAAAAAGGTACTGGTAATCGATCTAGATCCTCAATTCAATGCGACTCAGTATCTTGTAGGGCAAGCAAAGGTAAAGCAAATTCTTGACGAAGGGAGACCAACGGTTTGGGATATTTTCGAACAGCTCACACGAACTCCAGACAGTAAGGGGCTAAAAGCACTAGACCTCGCTAATGTGATAAACAATGTTGTAACATTTCGTGACGGAAGTCGCATTGACCTAATACCTTCACGCCTGGAACTAGCTTACTCGTTGATGAACCCAGGCCAGAAGGAAGGGTTACTTGCTAAATTCGTGTCAAAGATTGATGACCAGTATGACCTCATCCTTCTTGACTGCGCTCCTACTGAGTCGTTTCTAACGATGGCTGCCTATCTAACGAGTGATTATATACTCGTCCCTGTTAAGCCAGAATACTTATCTACTATAGGCTTGCCATTACTTGTTCGCTCAATGGCTGAATTCCATGCGCATCATGAAGACCACAACTTGGAACTTGCCGGAATAGTTTTTAATTCTACCACTCAATATGTGCCTGAGGAGGCAACATCCAAAGCAGAGGTTAAGGCTGAGGCGAAAAAGCATGGATGGTATGTGTTTAAGGCGGAAGTCAGCTATTCTAGGTCATATCCCAAAGGAGCACGTGAGGGTAAACCAATATTTAGAACATCTTACTCTAGATGGGATCAAGCTCAAAAGTTCCATAGTTTCGCAAAGGAATTTGCGGATAGGATAGGACTATGAAAACCCCCCTTGAAAAAGACCGCCCTGAGTTAGATTTATTGGTAGATTTGGCAAGGCTCATAAGGAAGTACGGGCCAGAACCTTTTGAAATTCTGGCAAATTCCAGTCGATCAACTGACCTTATGAAAAAACTAACTCATCTGTTATCAACTGGTGCGAGGATAGCCAGAGAGACCCCAATTACGGGAAAAGCCACTAAGAAAAAAACTGTAACATTGATAGAGAAAACCTTAGCGCTTCTCCAAGAGACCGAACCACAGAAGTATGAACTTATCTCAGCTTTCTACGATGCTCTACAGACGAAGAGCGTTTTGCCCACCATACGTGATGTCAAGGCTTTTGCATCGGATTGCGGTCTTCCTCAAATTAGAGAAACCTCCAGACAGAAATCTATTGCTCCTCTTATGCAACGTTTGATTCTGTTGCCTACAGAAGAACTATCCAAGAAATTGAAGATACCCCAATGGAACCAAAAGGGAGACCGTAGCTTAGAGGGGTGGACTAATATCATATTGGGCGAGAAAGGAAGAACACGATAGTGCCCAATGATCAAAATTTTATTTGCTTTGGCTACCCTCTGCTAGACAAAGCACCTATCAGCGTAAGAGACTAGCTTCACACGGTAGGTAGTGCCACACTCTAATCGCTTCAAACGACACTCTGCATAAAAAGCATAACAACAAGATTGGGAGTTTTAGAGGGGCGAAGCCCCTCTAAAGAAACTATCCTTCCCCTTCCCCTTGGTAAGGGGAAGGGGGATTAAGGGGGATAGGGTTCATATGTCTAATATTGAAGTAGTTGGGCTGGGGGCACTGAATATAGACCATATATATAAGGTAGAGCGCATCCTTGATGATGGGGAGGCGGTGGTAAACGAGGCCGAATCGTCTCCCGGTGGCTCAGCCGCCAATACCATCTACGGTTTGGCGAAACTTGGGATAAGCGCCGGCTTTTGCGGCGTTATTGGCGATGACGCTGAAGGCAAAATATTGCTCCAGGATTTTCAAGCGGTAGGGGTGGAGAGCGGTCAAATCAGGGTTAAACACGGGGCAAAAACTGGCTCGGTATTATGCCTTAGTGATAGGCTGGGTAGGCGCTCCCTCTATGTCCTACCCGGTGCCAATAATTTACTCACCATAGATGACCTGGACTTGAGCTATATAAATCAGGCAAGGATACTTCATCTCTCTTCCTTTGCTGATGATAGGCAGTTCAAGGTATTGCTGGAATTGATAGACAGGCTAGATTTATCAGTCAAGCTCAGTTTTGCCCCGGGCGCACTATATGCCATTAAGGGGCTCAAGACTCTCGCCCCGCTCTTAGGCAGAACCTACATCCTGTTCATTAACCAGAATGAGATACGGCAATTGACCGGGGAGGATGTTATCGTCGGGGCAGAAAGCTGTCTCAGGCAGGGCTGCCAGAATGTTGTGGTTACCCTGGGCAAAGGGAGCAGGCTTAGAAAAACCACCGCCGTCGGCTATATCAGAGATGCCGAGAATGAATATGTAATTCCCCCTAGCCGAGATATAGGGGCTGAAGTGGATACTACTGGCGCCGGAGATGCTTTTGCTGCCGGATTCCTCTACGGGCTACTTAAAGATAAGGGGCTGAGGGAATGTGGACTTCTAGGTGACATTGCAGCTCGTCTCTCTATCGCCGAGCTGGGCACAAGGCAGGGCTTCCCCACCTTGGGTGAACTGGCTCAGCACTACCGAGAGCTTTATAACTAGCAGCTATAGCTATTTTTGTGGCTTGCTGAGGATTTCATCCACAATCCCATACTCCACCGCTTGCTCAGGGTTAAGGTAGAAATCCCGGTCAGTATCATGGACTATTTTCTCCAGTGGTTGACCGGTGTGCTTAGATAAAATGCCCCGGATTAGCTCTTGCATACGCATAATCTCTCGGGCAGCAATTTCTACATCGGCTGCCTGTCCCTGAGCACCACCAAACGCCTGATGCAGGTGTATAGTGGAGTTAGGTAGGGCATAGCGTTTGCCTTTAGCCCCAGCACAAAGAAGCAAAGTCCCCATGCTAGCCGCCAGCCCAACACAAATGGTGGAAACATCAGGGCGTATGAGCTGCATGGTGTCATAAATAGCGAGACCACTGGAAATGATGCCACCAGGGCAGTGAATGTAAAGGCTTATGTCTTTGTCCGGGTCCTCTCGCTCAAGGTAGAGAAGCTGGGCAATAATAACATTAGCCACCTGGTCATTAATCGGCATGCCCAACATGACAATGCGCTCTCTCAGCAGGAGCGAGTATATATCGAAGGCTCGCTCCCCTCTGGCACCACTCTCAATTACCATAGGTATTACATTCATCGGTTGGATATTCATTTTTTGTCCTCCCACCAGCTTTTATATAGTTCAAGGCAAGTGCTCACTATTACACAATTATAACTCACTCCCCAGCTTTTCTCACCCGGCATGGAGTAGTTTTAAACCCGGGATAGCCTGAAATGGGGTCAAGTTGTTCATCATCAGTCAGGATATTGGCATTAGCCTCACTCCATCCATGCTGCAGGCTAAGCACTTTGGGATGAATATCAGCAGTAATTTTGGCTTGCAGCTTGATGCTCCCCTTTGGAGATTCAACAACTACCTGGTCTCCATCAGTAATACCCAGGTTCTTTGCTGAATCAGGATTGAGCTCAACCAAAGGTTGGGGAACCAGCTTCCTAAGTCGGGCAATATTGCGATGTTGGGAGTGGGTGAAGGCATTTACCCTAGTGCCTGTAATCAGAGTGAAGGGATAGCTCTCTGCAAGCCCGGGGTTATCAACCGGGTTCTGTTGTGGCTCAGTAAATGTTGGCAAGGGGTCATATCCATAGTCTGCCATTGTCTGGGAGAAGAGCTCCACCTTCCCCGATGGGGTATCCAATCCTTCCTGCTCATATTTTCGCTGGCGGTCAAGCTGGTGATATAGTATGCCACCTGGATTTTGCTCAAGCTGTTCGGGGGTAATACCCGATGGCTCAAGCAGATAAGCAAAAAGCTCACCGGCGCTCTGCCAGGGGAAATAGTCAGCGTAGCCCATTTTTCTGCCCAGCTCAGACCATATTTGCCAATCCTCCAAGCAATCAGCCGGAGGCTCAATTACCTTGCCGCCCATCGCAATTAACGGCAGTCCTCCAAAGACATAATCCTTAATAATTTTTCTCTCCGGGAAGGCGACAGCAGGAAGGAAAATGTCAGCCAGCCTGGCTGTTTCAGTCATGAACAGGTCAGATACCACCAACAAATCCAATCTCTCAAGCGCCTCCCTGACCTTACTGCTATTGGGCCAGGTCAAGGCAGGATTACAACCTTGAACTATGAGGGCTTTAACCGGATATGGTTTTCCGGTAATTACAGCATTGGCTATTGGCAGGGATGTTGTCTCACTGGTAAACTTGCCAAATATTGGGTAGTGTGCTCCAATAGCCTCCTCAACCGAAACCCTCCCCTTTATCCTGACACTAGCCTGCCTCAATGGGAAGTTATAGATATTCCCCCCAAGTATATCAAGGTTGCCAGTGATGGCTATCAGGATTGAAATAGCTCGGCTATTCTGCACGCCATTAGTGCAGTGGTCTAATGAGACACCTTGGCTGATAGTTGCCGGTTTACTGGTGGCATATATTCTGGCAAATTGCCTGATTGCCTTGGCTGGAACCCAGGTAATCTTTTCCACTACTTCAGGGCTATATTTTTTGACCTGTTCCCTTAACTTATCAAAACCAAAGGTCCAGTTGTTCACAAAATTCGCATCATATAATTTCTCAGCTATGATTGCATGTATTAAACCCAGTGCCAGGGCACAATCAGTTCCGGGTCTAATTTGGATATGAAGAGCTGCCCTTTTAGCCAGAGGGGTCACCCTAGGGTCAATCACTATTAACTTTGCTCCTCGCTTTTGAGCAGCAAGGATGTTTGTCTCCTCCCCTACATTGGATTGGTGGGGGTTATGCCCCCAGACTACTATACAGCGGGTATTTTCATAGCTTGGAAACAAGGGTAACATTCGTTTACCCAGAGTTAAACCATGCCCTATCCCCCGGGCGGCAAAACAAAGGGAAGCCCCTGAGGTATAATTAGGTGTTCCATATAAGCTACAGAATCTGGCGGCTACCCTTGGTACCTCTGTGCTTATCAGGGGCTCGCCCAAATGCACCGCCAGTGCCTTAGCTCCATAATTGCCCTTTATACCAGCCAGCTTGTCTCCGATAATATCAAAGGCTTCATCCCAAGAGATTTCGTGCCATGTCCCATTCACTTTTTTCATCGGATGAGTAATCCGCTCTGGCGAATATAACAAATCGGGTATCGCCTGCGCCTTGACACATAACCTATTGACCGGGTGCTCCTTCATAGGGGTAACCTTTACTAGCCTGCCCTTTTCTACATAGGCATCTATTCCACAGCAGCTCAGACACATATGGCAAAGGCTCTTTACAATCTTGGTATTATTTCTCCTGGTCATCTGTTGAACCTCTAGCTATTTCTACCAGTCGCTGTATAGTTTTTCGTGTAGTTAACAATTGCTCAATTGAGCTACGAGCTTGAGGAGAGTTTAGAAGTTTCTGCACCTCATCCTTATTCTTGGTGGCAGTTTGCGCCATATTTTCCAGCTCAGCACTTATCTCAGAATCACCGACCTCAATCTTTTCCTGTTCGGCAATTCTGCCTAACACAAGGGAGCGGGTAACCCTCTTGGTGGCTAATGGACGCAGCTCTTCCCGTAGTTCCTCCTCTGTTTTATTAACCCTGCTAAGATATTCTTCCAGCCCTCTACCAGTCATCTGCAATTGCCTCGCCTGTTGGTCAAGGAGTCGGTCAACTTCCATCTCAGCCAAAACTGGCGGGAATTCTACTTGGCTGATATCAACCACTGCGTCAATTATCTGCTCCTCAAATTCTCTCCTGGCTCTCTCCTCAGCCATGAGTCGTAAGTTAGTAGAGACTTGTTTCCGCAGTGAAGCCAGGGTCTTGAACTCGGGGTTAACCAGATGGGCAAATTCCTTGTTTAGCTTGGGAAGCCGCTGCTGCTTTATTTCAGTAACCCTTACCTTAAACCAAGCCTCCTTCTCTGCCAGCTCACCTCTAGGATAATCTTTGGGGAGTTGGAGTTTGAACTCTTTCTCCTCACCGCCTTTCATCCCAGGCAACTGCTCGGCAAACCCCGGCACAGGGAAGGGGTGGTCATGGAGGATTTGATATTGAACTCCCTGTTGATTGATGAACGGCTTTTCCTCAATATGGCTTTCAATATCTAACACCACCAAATCATCAAAGTTTGCTGGGCGTTCTACAGACTCCCAAGTGGCATGCTGGCGGCGTAGCTGCTCTACTACGGTGTTGACATCATTCTCGGTTAGTTCTACAGGTTCTGGGGTAAGTTGAATGTTATGGTAGTCGCCAAGCTCAATTGTAGGCTTTAGCGGCACTGTCGCCTTAAATACCACAGGGTCAGTTTGAGCTATTTCAATAGATGGGCTGGCAATAGCTTCAATCTCTTGCTCCTTGATAGCCTTCTCATAAGCTTGAGGAAGCAGATTATTTAGGGCATCCTCAAGGAGGCTATCTCTACCTATATAGCGTTCTAGCACAGCTCGTGGCACCTTTCCTTTACGAAAGCCGGGGATATTCGTTTTCCTAGCCAGGCGGCGATAAGAATCCTCCAAGGATTCCTCTACCTCAGCAGGCTCCATCTCAATTCTAAGAAATGCCTGGCTATTTTCTATTTTCTCTCTGGTTACTTTCACCTTTCCTCCCGCAGACGCAGATGTAATTCAGCTAGCTGCTGTTCGCTAACCGGTGAAGGGGCATTAAAGGTTAAATCGGCAGCACTCTGGTTCTTGGGAAAGGCAATAACTTCCCTGATGGTTTCTTCCCCCGCCAGTAGCATCACAATGCGGTCGATACCCAGGGCTATGCCACCATGAGGTGGAGCCCCATACTGAAAAGCCTCAAGCATGTGCCCGAAGCGCTCCTCAACCTCCTCATCACTATAGCCCAGCAACTTAAAGAGCTTCTTCTGAAGCTCACTGGTGTAAATCCTAAGGCTACCACCACCTATTTCATACCCATTGCATACTAGGTCATAATGCTTGCCGCGTACCTTTCCCGGGGCGCTGTCCAGCAAGGGCACATCCTCATCCCTAGGTGCAGTAAAGGGATGATGCTCTGAATCCCATCGTCCTGCCTCTTCATCCCATCTCAGTAACGGAAAATTCTGAATAAAAGCGAAGGCGAATAGATTAGGGGCAGCCAGCTTAAGCCGCTGTCCCACCTCCTGACGCAGTCCGCTTAATGTCATATCAACTAGCCCAGGTTTGCCGGCAATAATAAGCAGAAGGTCTCCCATATCTGCTCCTAAACGATGTGCCATCTGCTTTATTTGGTCTAGGGTTAGAAATCTAGCAGCAACAGACTTTACCATTTCAATGGTTAAATCATTCAAACCGCCGCCAGCGGCGCCCAGTGACATAGTGACCAAGCCCCCAGCTCCCAGGCTCTGCGCCAGCCTATTTAGTTCCTCAAGCTGGCTTCGGGTATAATTGCCACAGCCAGGGGCGCATATGCCCTTCACCTTACCCCCATCAGCGATGGCAGAACGAAAGATAGAGAAGTCAGATTGAGCAGCAATGTCTGTTAAATCTCCTATCTCCAGACCAAATCTCAAGTCAGGCTTATCCGTACCGTAGCGCTCCATTGCCTCAGCATAGGTAAGGCGAGGGAAAGGCTTGAGCACCCGCATTTCAGGTTTAATCGTCTCCACCATAGAGGTGAATAATTCCTCCATCAGGTTCAAAATATCCTCCTCCTCGACAAAGCTCATCTCCAAGTCAAGCTGGGTGAACTCAGGCTGACGGTCAGCCCGTGTATCCTCATCACGAAAGCATCTGGCTATTTGAAAATACTTCTCCACCCCGGCTACCATCAATAGCTGTTTAAGTTGCTGTGGCGACTGGGGAAGGGCATAGAACTTTCCCGGATGAATTCGACTGGGTACCAGGTAATCACGAGCCCCCTCAGGGGTGCTCTTAATCAGGATTGGTGTTTCTACCTCAATAAACCCCCTAGCATCCAGAAAATCGCGAATAAACTTCACTGCCTGGTGGCGAAGGAGCAGGTTCTCCTTCATCCGAGCCCGGCGCAGGTCAAGGTAGCGATACTTGAGCCGCAGGTTTTCTTCCACTTCAATGTCTTCATTTATATAGAAAGGAGGAGTCTTTGATGGATTAAGTATAACGGTATTATGAGCAATAACCTCAATATCACCGGTGGGCAATTTAGGGTTCTCGGTTCCCGGGGGGCGAAGGGCAACCTCACCACTGACCGTAACCACATATTCATTACGCATCTCACTGGCTACTTTATGGCAAGAGGCTGATGTTTCTGGATTGAACACCACCTGAACTACGCCCTCTCTATCTCGCAGGTCAATGAATATCAGTCTCCCGTGGTCTCGGCGGCGGTCTACCCAACCAGCCAAGGTTACCTCGGCACCAACATCCTTTCTACTTAGCTCACCACAGCTATGACTTTTGAGCAAAATCGCCTCCTATATAGATTATAGCTGATTATAGCTTATGACAGGGGGCTCTTCAACTTGCGGGGGCTAATGAGATTGTTTACCAACCTTACCCCCTTTATCCCCCTCTCCTTTCAAGGAGAGGGGGAAGGATATTAAAAAGAGGGGCTTCGCCCCTCTAAAACTCCCTTAATAAATGACCGCAGACTAATCAGTGTAGAAATAAGACCGTGGGCTCCAACTCGAGAGTCACTAGGAGGGAAGGGTTAGGGGCAAGGTCAAAATCTACCAGGTCCTCGCCCTCAAGATGCAGAGCAATAGCTTCCTGGAGATTTGCCATGGTCTCATCCAGAGTTTTACCCTGGGTGACCACCGCTATCTCCATGCACTCGGCAACATAATAGTTCTCACCCTTATGCACAAACGCCCTGATAGAATGGCGCATATTGACCTCCTGTTTATAGCTAATTATAGCTCATAAGGGGGTGTTCTTCAACATAAGGAGTAAAAAATGGGCTAGTTCAGATAGATTGGTGACACCGATTATTATATTTTGTTTCTCTATGGCGTTGACCCCATCCCCCTGACCCCCTTCCCCTCGGAGGGGAAGGGGGAAGTATTTTGTTAAGAGGGGCTAGCGCCCCTCCTAAACACCCCAGAGAACAGAGAGGCACAGAGAGGCGAAGCCTCCAAATACCTAATTGGGGAGTCTTCGAGGGAGCGAAGCCCCCTCTTTCTTCTCTTTCCCCCTCCCTTATCTAAGGGAGGGGGATAAAGGGGGATGGGGTTAATAAACCAATCTCTATGGGTAAATTGACAAGCCTACGGTTTAATATTATCATCTTGAAGATATGGCAAAAACAATCGCAGAAATAAACGAGAAGATAAAGCAGGGAAAGGCGGTAGTAGTTACTGCTGAGGAGATAATAGATATTGCCAAAGAGAAGGGCATTAAGCAGGCAGCCCAGGAAGTGGATGTAGTTACCACCGGCACCTTCGGTCCTATGTGTTCATCTGGTGCCTATCTTAATATTGGACACTCTAAGCCAAGAATCAAGCTCGGTGGTGGCAGAGCCTACCTTAATGATGTCCCAGCTTATACCGGGTTGGCGGCAGTAGATATATTCATCGGTGCCAATGCCCTCCCTGATGATGACCCCAGAAACAAAGTCTATCCTGGCGAATTCAATTATGGGGGTGGGCATGTAATTGAGGAACTTGTCGCTGGCAAGGATATCAGACTGGTGGCAAACGCCTATGGCACAGATTGCTATCCAAGGAAGCGGCTTGAGACCTGGATTAACATAAAAGACCTCAACGAGGCAGTGCTATTTAATATCAGGAATGCTTACCAGAATTATGATGTGGCGGCAAATACCTCAAGTAAAACAATCTATACCTATATGGGCGTGTTACGGGCAAACCTAGGTAATATTAATTATTCTACCGCTGGACAGCTCTCTCCACTGTTGAATGACCCCTATTACAAGACCATTGGCATAGGCACCAAGATATTCTTAGGCGGCGGAATAGGCTTTGTCGCCTGGCATGGCACTCAGCATAATCCGAACGTGCCTCGCACCGAAAAGGGAGTGCCCAAAAGAGGAGCAGGAGCACTTTCTGTTATCGGCGATTTAAAGCAAATGAGCCCCAGATGGCTGATGGGAACCAGCATGCTAGGCTATGGCTGCACCCTAACCGTAGGAATCGGCGTACCTATTCCTATACTCTCTGAAGAAACCCTGGGCTACACTACAGTAACTGATGCCGAGATTTTTTCCGCCATTGTTGATTATTCTGATGCCTATCCCAATCTGAAACCAGACATCTTGGGTGAAGTCAGTTATGCTCAATTAAAAAGTGGAAGGGTAACAGTCCAGGGTAAAGAAGTGCCTACTGCCTCCCTGTCCAGCTACCCAAGGGCGGTAGAAATTGCCAATACTCTAAAGAGATGGATACTGAGTGGAAAGTTCCTGCTAACCGAGCCAGTGGCACCTCTACCTGGTGTGGAAGCAGGCATAACCCTTAAGCCACTTAATGAACGCCCCATAGAATAGCAAACACCCTGTCCTGGGAAAGGAGACAAAAATGGCTGTTTCCAAGAGAATAGTCCTACATTTTCCAAAGTGGGTCGTGGAGCATCCTATAGTATGCCGGCTAGCTAAGGATTATGACCTTGAATTTAATATTTTAAAAGCTTCAATTACCCCTGAAGAGGAGGGGCTACTGGTATTGGAATTGAGTGGGAAACAGAAAGAATATGATAAAGGTATCAGGTATCTGACTAAAAGTGGGGTGAGAATTCAATCACTCAGCCAGAATGTTATTCGCAATGAGGAAAGATGCACCCATTGCGGTGCCTGCATCACTATTTGCCCCACCGGCGCCTTTGAACTTGACCCCGTAACCAGGCAGGTCGACTTTCATAATGAAAAGTGCGTGGCTTGTGGACTATGTATAAAGGCTTGCCCTCCACGAGCTATGGAGGTGCATTTCTAGTCCATGTATCAGCCAAGAGCCTATCGCCACTGGGTTAAAGATAAAGACTTAGTCTCTTTCAATGTGGTGGTAAAGGAGACAGATTTATATATCCGCGCCCGGACTAACCTGAAGCGGAAAGCACTTAAGCTAGTATTGAAATATCGTGACACCCTGGAAAGGTATATTGAGCGACATCCATCATTTCTCACCTCTCTGGAGCCGGTCACCATCGGTGATGATGCCCCTCCCCTTGTAAGCGAGATGGCAGAATCAGCAAGGAAAGTAGGAATTGGTCCTATGGCTTCAGTAGCTGGAGCTATAGCTGAGTTTGTTGGCAGCCAGCTTCTAGCCTTTTCCCCCGAGATTATTGTAGAAAACGGGGGCGATATCTATCTGAAGAGCTCGAGGAAAAGACTAATAGGGATTTACGCTGGAAAATCGCCCTTAACTGGCAAGATTGGTCTGGAAATCAATGGGCAGGATACACCGCTAGGCATTTGCACCTCTTCTGGAACAGTGGGGCATTCTCTGAGTTATGGTAAAGCCGATGCAGTTATAGTGGTTTCCAAATCAGCTGCTCTGGCTGATGCTGCCGCCACTGCCATAGGCAACCTGATTGCCCAGCCCAACGATATCCCCAGTGGGATTGAATTCGCCCAGGGTATTGATGGGTTGAAGGGAATGATTATTATCAAGGATGATAAGGTGGGACTCTGGGGTGAGGTAAAGCTCTGTCAAATGTCTATAGAAGAGATTGTTTAGCAACCTATCCCCCTGCCCCCTTCCCTTAATAAGGGAAGGGGGAAATGATTTTTTAAGAGAGGCTAAGCCTCTCTTTGACTCTCCTTATCTTGTTTGGGGGTGTTTAAGAGGGGCGAAGCCCCTCTCTAGAATCTCTTCCCTCTCCCCTTATGTAAGGGGAGAGGGATAAAGGGTGAGGGGTTAGTAAACAATCTATAATAGAATAGGGGGCGGTTGTGTTTAGAACCAGAATTACCGAAATGTTGGGTATAGAATATCCTATAATCCAGGGGGCAATGCTATGGCTATCGCGGGCTGAGCTGGTAGCAGCGGTTTCTAAAGCTGGGGGCTTGGGCATTATTGCCGCACTCACCTTCTCCACTGCCAAAGAACTCCGAGAGGAGATTAAGAAGACAAAAAGCCTGACCGATAAACCATTTGCCATAAATATCACCTTGCTGCCAACCTTGCAACAGATAAACTACGAAGAGTATATTGATGTTGCCATTGAGGAAGGGGTAAAGATTATTGAGACCGCTGGGAGAAGCCCAGAGCCATATATGAAGCGACTCAAGGATGCCGGGGTGAAGATAATACACAAGGTAGCAAGGGTAAAAGATGCTAAAACGGCGGAGCGAGTGGGAGTGGATGCAGTAACCATTGTTGGCTTTGAGGCGGCTGGGCACCCAGGTATGGATGATGTAACCTCCCTAGTCCTTATCCCTATTTCTGTAGGTGCGGTTAACATCCCGGTTATCGCCGGCGGAGGTATTGCCGATGCCAGGGGCTTTATTGCTGCCTTAGCCCTGGGCGCTGAGGGTGTGCTTATGGGCACTCGGTTCATGGTCAGCAAGGAATGTGCCCTGCATCCCGAAATCGTGCAGTGGCTGCTACAAGCTAGAGAAACGGATACCTTAATCATTGAGCGTTCTATCAAAAATGCTGCCAGGGTAATGAAGACAGATTTCGCCCAAAGAGTGCTGGAGATGGAAGAGAAAGGGGCTACATTGGAACAGCTCCTGCCGATGATAAGCGGTGATAGAAGCAAAAGGAGCTACATTAGCGGTGATGTCAATGATGCCACTATTGCCTGTGGTCAGGTGGTAGGATTAATACATGAAATACCCACGGTAAGAGAGAGCATTGAGGGTATTATCAATGAAGCGAGGCTCATCGGGCAGCGCCTATATAAAATGGGAATGCCGGTAGAAAGGGGGCAGAAATGGCAAAACGGCGGGTAATGCTTACCTTTTGCCCAGAGGTAAGCTCTGAGCCAATTATTTATAATATTGGTCAGCAGTTCAACCTGGCAACCAATATTCACCGGGCTGATGCCACCGAGGACAGAGGCTGGATAGAACTGGAGCTTGAGGGTGAGGAGAAGGATATTGAAGCTGGAATTGCTTGGGCTATCTCCAGAGGGGTGAGGGTTGACCCGGTTGGTGAGGAGATATAGCCGGGTTTAATCAACTACTGGCTCAAGTTGCGCCTTTCCAGCCACTTCTGCTTTTGGCTGAGCCGTATCTGCTCATCAGTAGGCTGGTAATTTGTCAGGAAGTTATCCTTAAAAGAGAGGAAGGTGCCATCCTGAATGGCATTTCTTATTTTACCCATTAAGTTACTTATGAAGCTCAGGTTATGAATAGTAGCTAATCTATAGGCTAATAGCTCGTCACAACCGAACAGGTGGTGTAGATAAGCTGCTGAGAAATTACGACAGGTATAGCAATCGCAGCCGGGAACAATAGGCTGCTCCATCTGGCTATAGGCAGCATTTCCAATGTTACGCCTCCCCTGCCAGGTAAAGAGGGCGCCATTTCGGGCTACACGGGTAGGCAGGGCACTATCAAAGATGTCAATCCCTCTAGCTACAGCCTCAATAATATCCTCTGGAGAGCCCACCCCCATAAGATATCGTGGTTTACTCTCCGGCAACAAAGCCGCCGTCTCTTCAATCATGGCTAGAGTTACCTCTTTGGGTTCCCCAAGGCTCAAGCCGCCAATAGCGTGACCGGGAAATTCTAATGAAGTAAGGTATTCCGCCGATTGACGCCGAAGTTGAGGGAAGATGCCGCCCTGCACAATAGCGTATAGAGCCTGGTCATGGCGTTTTTGAGCTTTCTGGCATCTCTCCGCCCACCGATGTGTTCTGTCCATTGCCCTGTTTACCTTTTCAAAGCTATCATAATATGCTGGACACTCATCTAGAGCCATAATAATATCAGCACCAAGGGTCTCCTGAAACTGAATAATTAGCTCTGGGGTAATATGATGTTGGCTACCATCAATGTGAGAGCGGAATATAACCCCTTCATCGTTGACCTGGCGCAGCGGGGCCAGGCTAAATATCTGATAGCCACCGCTGTCAGTAAGAATAGGCCGGTCCCAACTCATAAACTTATGCAAACCTCCCATTTTCTCGATTATGCCTATGCCAGGTCTCAGGTAGAGATGGTAGGTGTTAGCCAATACCATAGCGAGCCCAAGAGCTTTAACCTCTTCAGGGGTCAGCGTTTTAATTGCGCCCTGGCTCCCCACGGGTAGAAATACCGGCGTGGGGACTACGCCATGCGGCGTCAGGAGTTCTCCAGCCCGGGCTTTACTATGGAGGCAGGTTTGTATTAAATGGAAGCTATTAAGATTGCTTATCAACCTCCCCCCCTTAATCCCCCTCTCCTTAAAAGGAGAGGGGGAAGAGATTTTAGAGAGGGGGCTTCGCCCCCTCTCTTGCTTTCACTCCCCCTTCCCTTAGTAAGGGAAGGGGGTAAGGGGGATAGGTTATAAAGGAAAGCGAAACCCCTCTCAAACTCCCCCTCAAATTAAATAATTAGCAATGATATTCCGCTGCATCTCGGAGATACCCACATATATCTCAGTCATTTTAGCATCCCGGTATAGCCGTTCTATGGGCATGGTCTTCATAGTACCATATGAACCGTGAACCTGCATTGCCATCCGGGTGACCTCAACCGTCATTTGAGAGGCAAAGAGCTTGGCTACCGAAGATTCATATTTGATATCCAGTCCCTGGTCACGGAGGAAGGCAGCCCGATATGTCAGCCACCTGCCAGCCTCTATCCTGCTCGCCATCTCAGCCAGGTGCCACTGAATAGTGGGTAGTCTGGCAAGCGGTTTACCCAAGGCTTTTCTCTGCTTAGCATAATCTATAGACAGTTCCAGCGCTGCCTGGGCAACAGCTACTCCCTCCACCGCTACCCCCAGCCGTCCCAGGGTTATAGCTTCAAGAAGGATTCCAAAGCCCTGTCCTTCCTCTCCAAGCAGGTTCTGCTGAGGTACATAAAGGTCATCAAGATACACCACCGAGGTGCCTAACCCCCTTAACCCCATGGTTTCACAAGGCTCGCGGACATTATACCCTGAAGAGGAGGTATCAATGATAAAAGCGTTTAGCCCTTTTCCCTCACGCCTGGTAAAGACCAGGGCTAAATCGGCTGCGGGGGCGAGAGCGACAAAGTGCTTTTGACCGGAGATTACATAGCCATCGCCGCTTTTCCTGGCGATGGTAGCGATTGCTTCCGGGTCTGAGCCTGTCTCGGCTTCAGTAAAGGCGATACTGCCAAGCAACTCACCTTGAACCAGAGGAGCCAGGAAGGTCTTTTTCTGCTCCTCATTACCAAAGCGAAATATTGCCTCCTCTGGGACAGTATTTATTGCCATAATGGCACCAACAGTCATTGATGCCTGGCAAATTTGCTCCAACACCAGAGTATAACTGGTATAGCCAGCCTCACTGCCTCCGTACTCGGCAGGATAGGGCAGCCCCTGGTATCCCCGTTCGCCTATTTCCTTAGCTAGGTCAAAGGGAAACTGCCCGCTGGAGTCAATTTCAGCAGCTCGCGGCTCGACTAGCTTGATGGCAAACTCCCCTGCCATCCTCTGCAACATCTTCTCTTGTTCATTAAGATTGAAGTCCATATTTACCTCAATACAAGTCTCTTAGGTACCCCCTCAGCAATCTTCTGATAATAGCTAAGCTTACGGCACATAATAAGACAAAAATAACTATTTGATATGACCCTCCATGGGCAACAATACCGAGGGCTGTAGCTGATGCTGGTGGATGCTCAGTGTTGGTAATTGCCATTAGAAAGATGGACAGCCCTACTGACAAAGCACAAACAAACCAAAGGCTAAATTCCCAATTTGCAGCTAGTTCCCCTAAAGGACCGGTGAGAAAAGCGTAGTAGCACAGGGAGCCACAGATTATTCCAATAGTGTGCCCACCGATTAACCTTCTTGGTGTGGCGGTAATTGAATGTGGCATGGCAAAAACAATAAAGGCGCTGGCTCCAAGAGCAGCCACGATAGCAGCGTGGGTTAGCACCTCAACAAAATATAAAATTATGGCTACCGCCGCCACGGCAAACAAGCTCTGTATGATGTAGCTTTTAGGCGCTCTCACAAACCCTTTATCAATTATCTGCATAGCTACTCCTCTCATATACCAATATAGCCACATTTCCAATGATAAGGGCTGCTTATATCAAAAGCTTATGCCAGCTGATACATTCAACAAAATAGATGACCGGCCGAGGGCAATTTATGGTAACTTTGGCCCATGTCCTTCGTCTAGATAACCTTGCAGGATGAGAGCTGCGGCTTGAGCATCGCTCCTGGCTTTTTCCCTGGTTTTCTTGGTCTTAACCGCCTGCATCAGGCGTTTAGCCAATACCGTGGTTAAACGCTCGTCCCTATACTCAACAGGAACTTCAGTATGGCTACATAGTTTCTGGGTGAATTCTTTTACCTTCTCTGCCTGCCCACCCAGACTGCCATCCATAGAGCGTGGCAAACCGACAACAATTTGCCCCACTTGCTTCTGGCTGATAATGTCGGTAATAGCCTCTATATCCAGGCTCTCGTCCCTGCGGTTGATAATAGTAAATGGGCTGGCTAATATGCCCTCAGAGTCACTGAGAGCCACCCCAATCCTCTTATCACCAATATCAAGTCCCAGGCAGCGGCTTCTGGGCTTTATAAACTTATCTATCGGCGTGTTACGGTGATACTGTGGCAAATCTCTGTTTCCCCTCTACGGCTTACTTCGGTTATTGGAATCCCAGGCCAGTCTTCTCCGATAGTATGCTGCTGAAACCAGCTTTGAAAGCACTGGTGTACTGCTGAATCAACTAAAATAGCTCGTATTATGAATGTCTGCCCAATCTCTTCTTCTTGCCCAATCCTAGCAGGAGTTTGAAATTGGTATTTCTTAGTCGTCTGAGAATATCCAACTGCGACCTCGCTGCACTGTGGCCACCACAGCCCTCCACGTTCAATCACTATATATAGATATGCGTCCTTACTTAGCTCCTTAGTAGTATAACCCTCAACAGTAATATCTTGAAAGACTAAAGCATTGTCTAGTGGAGAGGTAATAGTAATTTCCGGTTTCCCTTCCCCAAATGGACAGACAAAAAGCATAACCATTACTGCTGAAAAAACTATACCCAATAGGAAGGGGTAACTCTGTCGCGTTTCCCGCAACCATTTACCCACTGATAAACTAGGACTCCTCTTCCGCCATTTATTCCACGCTATAATATAAGAAGGAATAGCACCAACTACCCCAATTACGATTCCTATAATGTCGCTTAACTCCACGTCTTCAGCCCTTCTGGTTGTTTTAGATAATGGGTATCAATCCTATATTAAGCTTTTCGCCAACTTGAGAGCCTCATCTAGTTTATTTTTATCTTTACCCCCTGCCTGACCTAATCTTGCTTTACCCCCACCACTGCCCCCGGTTACCCTGGCTACCTGTTTCACTATTTCTCCAGCATCATAGCCTTTAGCCACCAAGTCAGGGGTTACTGCGGCTAGAAAAGCAGGCTTGTCTTCATAGACTGTTCCCAGGACTATCACAGCACTTCTCAGCCTATCCCTAAGCAAATCGCTCATGTCTCGCAAGGACGGCATCGGCAAAGATGGCACCCTGGCTACTAGCACGGTTACTCCATTAATAACCTCAGCCTGAGTTAGTAAAGACTCGGCTATTCTCTTAGCCAGTTCCCTTTCCAGAGCCAGACTTTGTCTGCGCTCCTTCTCCAGCTCGGCGACCAGGCTAGAGACCTTATCCTGAGTCTCTTCTGGCGAAGCTCCTAGAGATTGGGCAATATCCTGTAAATCTGATAAACGCTGAGCGATAAATGCCTCTGCTCCTCTGCCAGCAACTGCTTCAATGCGGCGCAAGCCGGCACCAATGCTGTTTTCGCTAATAATAAGAAACAGACCTATCTCTCCGGTGGCAGCGACATGGGTGCCGCCACAAAGCTCAGCACTAATTCTCGGTTCGCCAATTTTCACTACCCGAACTACATCGCCATATTTTTCATCAAACAGGGCAATAGCCCCTTCCTCTATAGCCTTTTTATAGAGGATGTCCTCATCATATACCTTCAGGTTCTGGCGAATCTTTTCGTTGACGATTCGCTCCACCTCAGCTATCTGCTTCCTGGTCGGCGCCTTGAGGTGGGAGAAGTCAAATCTAAGTCGGTCGGGGGCTACCAGCGAACCCCGTTGCTGAACATGCGCACCCAATACCTGACGGAGCGCCGACTGAAGTAGATGGGTGGCGGTATGATTACGAGCAATATCAAGCCGCCGCTCTCTATTCACTATAGCCTCAACCTCATCCCCCACCGCTAAACTGCCTTGGGTAACATACCCCTGGTGGATAATAACATACCTCTGGTGGGTAATAATGTCTGGTGGAACTCCAATAGTATTGGTAACAGAAAATCTACCTGATGGGCTGATTATCTCACCGGTATCCCCTACCTGTCCCCCCATCTCCCCATAGAAAGGAGTGGACTCTAAAATCAGGTTTGCCTCTTGTCCTTCGTCAACTGTTCCTACAGAGTCATTACCAGCCAAGAGGCTAATAATAACTGACTTATGTTTGAGATTCTTATAACCAACAAACTTAACCTTGGGAAAGGTAACTCTCTGTAAAATCTTACCATTGCGTATAACTTCGAGTCCTGTAATTCTCAAATCTTTAATCTCAGTCTTAGGCCAAGCTGCTCTTGCTCTCTCCCGCTGTCTCTCCATCTCTCTCTCAAAGCCGTCTAAATCTACTGAAAAGCCATGATTAGCTGCAATCTCCTCGGTTAGCTCCACGGGGAAGCCATAGGTATCATATAGCTTAAATACATCTTCGCCTGGAATCTTTATCAACCTACGGTACTCTTCACCCCATTGCTGAACTGCCTTAAGAACTTCAGAATTTGGTTGTAACCTTTGTAGTACTTCAGCCATTCCTTGATACCGTTCACCTAATTGCTGAACTGTCTGTAGAATTTCAGACCTACCCAAAGCCTTTTGGAATTTCAAAACCGCTTCTCCTATTTGCTCTGCTACATTAGTGTATTGCTGAAGTGCTTGTAAAACCTCAGGTCTAACCAAAGCCTTTTGGAATTTCACAACCGCTTCTCCTATTTGCTCTGCTACATTAGTGTATTGCTGAAGTGCTTGTAAAAC
>JAUWIX010000013.1 GCA_030608005.1 Dehalococcoidia bacterium | reverse complement strand
CAGACTGGCGATTTCATTGCTGATTTTATCGGACCGCTAGGTTTACCCACCCATATAGAGAAGTTTGGCACTGTAGTCTGTGTTGCCGGGGGATTTGCTGTTGCCACTATAATGCCTATTGCCAGAGCTATGAGGCACAAAGGTAATAAGGTTATTTCCATTATGGGGGCACGGAACAAAAGCCTCATCTTTTGGGAAGATGAACTACGCAGTGTCAGTGACCAGCTCATAGTTACTACTGATGATGGCTCTTATGCTCGCAAAGGGCTGGTAACCGAGCCACTAAAGGAGCTACTTGAAGGTGAGGAGGAGGTTGACCGGGTTGTTGCTATTGGACCCAGTATCATGATGAAATTTTGTGCTCTAACCACCGAGCCCTTTGGAGTTAAAACCATTGTTAGCCTGAACCCTATAATGGTTGATGGCACCGGCATGTGTGGCTGTTGTCGGGTATCAGTTGGCGGTGAGACCAAGTTTGCCTGTGTTGATGGTCCTGATTTTGATGGACATCAGGTAGACTGGGAGCTACTCTTTGCTCGCCAGCGTATTTACCTTGATGAAGAGAAGCGTTCTTTTGAGCAATGGCAGAGAAGCATTCATCGCTGAATAGAAATCTGAGGTGAGGGTATATGCCGAAACTTAATCTGAACCGAGAGCCCATGCCCAGGCAAGACCCCAAGATACGAGGCAGAAATTTCAACGAGGTTGCTTTAGGTTATAGTTTAGAGCAGGCTAAAGCCGAGGCAAGCCGCTGTATCCAGTGTAAGAAGCGTAATTGTGTTGATGGCTGTCCAGTAGGGGTGGATATCCCTGATTTTATCAAAGCTATCCGTGAGGGCAATATGCCTGAAGCAGTAAGGATACTCAAAAGTAAGAATAGCCTGCCTGGCATCTGCGGACGGGTTTGCCCTCAGGAGACCCAGTGCGAACAAACATGCTCCCTGGCTAAGAAGGGTGCCCCTATCGCTATCGGTCGTTTGGAGCGGTTTGTGGCTGACTGGGAGCGGGCTAATATGGGGGCTGCGATAGCGATAGACCTACCTTCCTCAAGCGGTAAGCGGGTGGCGGTGGTCGGCTCAGGACCAGCCGGATTAACTGCAGCTGCTGATTTGGCTAAGCTTGGGCACAGCGTTACCATTTTTGAGGCGCTGCATGTAGCTGGTGGAGTGCTAATGTATGGTATCCCAGAGTTCAGATTACCCAAAGAGATTGTGCAGGCTGAGGTCGACTATGTTGCCTCTTTAGGGGTGAAGATTGAATTGGACTCAGTAATAGGTAAATTAGTAACTATAGACGAGTTACTGAATAGTGGCTATTATGCTGTTTTCCTCGGCACTGGCGCTGGATTACCCATGTTTTTGAACATCCCTGGTGAGAACCTTAACGGTATATATTCGGCAAATGAATTCCTGACCCGGGTCAATCTGATGAAGGCGTATCGCTTCCCTGAGTATGATACACCGGTAAAGGTTGGGCGGAGGGTGGCGGTAATTGGTGGCGGTAATGTGGCTATGGACTCGGCCCGGTGTGCCCTCAGGCTTGGTGCTGAGCAGGTTTATATTGTCTATCGCCGCTCTGAGGTGGAAATGCCAGCCCGTCGTGAGGAGGTGGAGAATGCCATGGAGGAGGGCATTGAGTTTAAGCTACTGACTAATCCCAAGCGGATGCTGGGCAACGAGCAGAACTGGGTGGTTGGCATGGAGTGCTATGAGATGGAACTGGGCGAGCCTGATGACAGTGGCCGGCGCCGTCCTATTGTCAAGCCGGGAAGCGAGTTCATTATTGATGTAGATGTGGTGATTGTAGCTCTGGGCACTCGTCCCAATCCTCTCATTGCCGCTACTACTGAAGGTCTGGAGACAACCAGGTGGGGCACAGTGGTGGCTGATGAGGAGACCGGTAAGACGGTTAAGCCCAAGGTCTGGGCTGGTGGTGATATAGTTACCGGCGCTGCCACCGTAATTAGCGCCATGGGTGCCGGCAAGCACGCCGCTGCCGATATAGATGAGTATTTGAGGGGATAGCATTTCTGCTTGAATATGAATTAACTGGAAGGTTCCCCACTTAACAACTCTTCAATCCGTTTGTTAACTTGCAGGACTTGCTTCCACACTGTTTTACGAAGAAACTCATCTGTCTGTAGTGCAGACTCAAGAGTGTTCGCATCCGCAGTGCCAGGATTATTGAAAAACCTTATAAGAGGCATTCTTTGCGTGTCTACTTTGTATTGTATGTCCTTGACAGCTTCAATTAAGTTGTCAAGTTTGTTGTCACTTACTTGTCCACGGAGTATATCAAACTGTGCTGATAGTTGCTTCAGTCGCTCTGAAACCTTACCAAATTCCCTTATTTCTAGCTCCCTGTCAAGAGACCCCTCCTCATATTTGTTGAAGGCTTTATCAAGTCTAACAATCATAGCCACTTGCTTATTTGAACAATCTACCAGCTCGCTAATGGTGTGCCTCAAATCGAGAAGGAGGTCTTTTCTAGGTTCAATAAGTCTATTTCGCTGAGCTTCTCTTTCTTGATAAGTCAGTTGCAATTTAGCGTTTCTGTAATTAATAAATCCTGTGATTATAGCGCCTATTACGACCGCGCCAACCCCAATAAGTGCCCCTAAGACTATATCAGACAATTTACCCTCTTCCTGTTTAAGTTATCTGGTTATTGCTCAAGTAGCTAGTTACCTTTAAACGCTCCAACATACACTGCGGTTATGTTACTTTCAAACACAGACCAACGGTGAATCGTTAGACTCCTACTCTCTGAACGAAGGCGCAGTTCTACAGTCCACTTCCCATTCCCAGTATATCCTGGCATTCCAGCCCTGTGTACCACCCCTTTTGGCATACATACTGGCTTGTCTCTCGTAAATGTTGAGAGGGGAGTTTATACTATGTTCCTGGGCTATGCTTATGGCTTCTTGGGGTGATAGGTATGGCTTATCAATAGGTAGAGTGGGAGTCGGCTGTGTTTGTGATTCTGTGGCACAAGCCCCTACTATGAGCAATACCATGAATAACAAGATAAGCGGTAGGGTCTGCCTTGTTCTCATTTGAATCTCCTTATTGGCTGGAGGACAGTTCTACACCTTTCTATATATTATACCACTAACTTTATTCCGAAGTTATTTTTGAGGGAGTCTAAGAGGGGCGAAGCCCCTCTTTTTAATAAACCTCCCCTTTCCTTTTAGCCCAAAATTCTAGTAGAATAGGCTTTGGTTATGGAAGTATAAGTTTCTTGGAGGAAACAGAGAGAACCAGTGTATTACTTTGCCTATGCTTCTAATTTGAATAAAAAGCAGATGCGGGAGCGTGCGCCAGAGAGTAAGCCTATGTTTGTGACTACCCTGCTTAACTATAAGCTGATATTTGTCGGCTGGTCGCGGCAGTGGCGTGGTGGCTACGCTACTATTATGCTGTCTCGGGGCGACAAAGTTCTCGGCGCTATCTATGAAGTCTCCGAAAAAGACATGAGACGACTGGACACCTATGAGGACTGCCCCCGGAGCTACAACAGGCTAAATGTTACCGTATTTGATGAGGATGGTAACGCTGTAAAAGCAGTTACTTATATCAGAGCGGGACGATTGGAAGAAACACAGCCGTCACAGGAGTATCTGGCTGTTATTCAGCAGGGCTATAGAGACTGGGAGCTATTCAGGTAAAATTGTTTGTTATTACTCGTAGGCAGGTGTCAAGAGGGGCGAAGCCCCTCTTTTCTATATCTCTCCTTTCCTTTGAAGGAGGAAAAGACCAAAGGAGAGTTGAAGAGAGGCGAAGCCTCTCTTATATAACTAGTCCCCCTTCCCCGTGATAAGGGGAAGGGGGATAAAGGGGGATGGGGTCACCAGATAAAAACCTAAAGGGGATGAGGTAGATAAACCCCCTTATTTCTTTTTAGCCTGAAATTCTAGTAGAATAGGCTTGAGATGAAAGAAGGCTCAACCCCTATCCGGCAGCAATACCTCAGGATTAAGCGAAAGTATCCTCAGGCTATTGTCTTCTTCCGCTTGGGCGATTTCTATGAGACCTTTGACGAGGATGCCAAACTTGCCTCTCGGGAGCTGGAGATTGTCCTCACCTCCAGGGAGATGGGCAGGGGGTATCGGGTGCCTATGGCTGGCATCCCCTATCATGCCCTGGATAACTATCTGGCTCGGCTAATCAATCGTGGCTATAAGGTGGCTATCTGTGAGCAGATAACCCAGCCCGCTCCCGGTAAAGGCTTGGTCCAGCGTGAAGTCATTCGCGTGGTAACTCCAGGCACGGTGGTTGAGCCCAGCCTCCTTGATAGCAAGAGCAATAACTATCTGGTCAGCCTGGTTCTGGATGAGGAGGCGGTAGGGCTGGCTTATGTTGACATAACCACCAGCGAGTTCGCCACTGCCCAGGTCCCATTTCACCGCGCTGTTCCTGAACTGGAGCGACTCAAGCCCTCGGAGATTATCACGGCAGAAAGCTCGGACTTATCTGATTTGGGGCTGGCTGCTTCGGTGACTCGCCTTGACGACTACTGGTTTGAGCTGGAGGTAGCCTGTCAAACAATGCTCGACCATTTCGGCGTAGCTACCCTTGACGGCTATGGTTGTGCCCATCTACCCCTGGCGCTCGGGGCCGCCGGCGCTATTATTCACTATATTCAGGAAACCCAGAAAGGGGTTCTGGGGCAGTTAACCCGGCTCACTACCTACTCCACCGATTCTTTTATGGCGCTGGATGTGCAAACCCAGAGAAACCTGGAGCTTTTCTACAGCAGCCGCTCTGGAACTATTGCTGGCTCACTGCTGTCAATTATTGACCTGACCCGAACCGCCATGGGGGGCAGATTGTTACGGCGGTGGCTTGGTCAGCCCCTGCTTGATATAGCCGAGCTGAACAAGAGGCAGGATGCCATCGGCTGGTTTTATGCTCATGTCCTGGCTCGCAATCAGACCATCTCCTTGCTGGGAGAGGTGGCTGACCTTGAGCGCTTGATTAACCGGATAAAGGGCGATATTGCCGCCCCGCGTGAGCTGGTTGCCCTGCGCCGAAGCCTGGAGGTTATACCAAAGCTTCGGCAGGTGGTTGAGTCTGGAAGCTCAATAAATTGGCTGAAGAATGGGCTAAAGCCCTGCCCTGAGGTGGTGGATTTGATTTCCCGGGCTGTAGTGGAGCAGCCGGGCAGTCTGGATGAGGGTGGTGTAGTGAGGCAGGGTTTCTCTGAGGAGTTGGATAGCCTTCGCCAGACATCTAGAAATGCCAAGCAATACCTGGCTGACCTGGAGCGCAAGGAGCGAGAGAGAACCGGGATTAAGTCGCTGAAGGTGGGCTTTAATAAGGTCTTTGGTTACTATATTGAGGTATCTAAGTCCAACCTTCCTCAGGTGCCTCAGGACTATATCAGGAAGCAGACGCTGGTCGGTGGCGAGCGCTTCTTCACCCCGGAGCTAAAGGAGTATGAGTCGCTGATTTTGAATGCCCAGGACAGAATTGCTGAGCTTGAGGCTCAAATATTTCGTCAGGTATGTCACCAGGTAGGGGCATCCGGCGAGCGCATTTCGGCTTCAGCCAATGCCCTGGCTGATGTAGATGTTTTCTCCAGTCTGGCTGAGGTAGCAGTGCGCCATAGCTATGTCCGCCCTGAGTTGACCACGGACAATGAGCTCGTTATTTCACAGGGACGCCACCCGGTAGTGGAGAGGAGTCTGGTTGAGGGTAGCTTTGTGTCCAATGATACCTATCTATCCAACGATGACGCCCAGCTTATCGTCCTCACCGGTCCTAATATGTCGGGCAAATCAACCTACCTGCGGCAGGTAGCCTTAATTGTGCTTCTGGCTCAGATTGGCAGCTTTGTCCCCGCTGAATCAGCCACTATTTGCCTGGTCGACCGAATCTTTACCCGAATTGGTGCCAGGGAAGACCTGCCGGCGGGTCAATCCACCTTTATGGTAGAGATGGTGGAGACAGCCAATATCCTGAATAATGCCACCCCACGCTCACTAATCATTTTAGATGAGATTGGGCGGGGCACCAGCACCTATGATGGACTTTCCATTGCCCGCGCCGTTGCCGAGTATATTCATTCTTATCCCAGGCTGGGGGCAAAGACCCTGTTTGCTACCCACTATCACGAACTGGTGGAGCTAGCCAGCTTCCTGCCCAGGGTGAAGAACTTCAATGTTGCCGTAGCTGAGGAGTGTGGGGAGGTTACCTTTTTATATAAGATTGTACCTGGTGGCGTTGACAAGAGCTATGGCATCCATGTAGCCAAGCTAGCCGGGCTGCCCAAATCGGTGGTGCACCGTGCCCAGGAGGTTTTGGAAGAGCTAGAAGGGGATAGCCAAAAAACTTTAGCTAAACGCTCACTCAAAGGTCGCCGCCGACGCAAAGAGGCTGTGCCACAACAGTTACCACTTTTAGGGCAAAAGTCACCGCTGATAGAGGAGCTTGAGAAGCTGGACATTAACTCCTTGACTCCGCTGGAAGCCATCACCAAACTCTACGAACTGCAGAAGAAGGCAAGGGAGGGGTAGGGGTTCATTAAGGCAGGTTGCGTCCCTCGTTCTCAATTCATGCTAGCTGTATATATTATATAAGTACCGCCTATAACCGTAGGCCAGCTTTGTGAAGGTATATCTACACCAACTAAAGCGAGTCCAAGGCCAATTGGTGCTACCTTTTTGAGGATAATCTCTTTCGCACTACGAGTTGCTGCCTTTTCCCCTTGCTGTATTCGGTTAACACAAGTAATTAATTCTACAATTAGTGCATCAATCTTTGCCAATGCTGTTTCCATTTCCGCAATTGTTAATATTCTACCTTCTGACACTAGTTGTGAAATCGATTCATCAATAATATTATCGTGCTCTTCTAATGTTTTAGAACCCAAAACTTCCTTTAACGATTCCCTCTCTTTTTGCGGCAATAAGATTAACTTGAGTCCGACCTCACGCTTCATCTCTAGGAGTCCGATGTACTGCATAGTCCACTGGTCTAAAACTTGCTGACTGTTACGTAATATAATCATAAGGAGCTCAAATCGATGTCTTTGCTGCTTGAGCTCCTCAATACAATCTTTAATGCACTTTATCTGTCTATCTAAATTGGCTGACTTCTTGCTCAACCCTCGTCATCCGCTTCTTGTAATTGCTCGGCTAACTCTCGCATCTTTTTGCTGCCTTCTAACATACCTTTAGATAGGTCTCTCATCTCTTCGATATCTCTTTCACTGAACAAATAACCCCATGTGCTACTAACAAGTTTGTTAAATCGCTCTTCAAGTTGTTCAATCCTACTTTCAAATAACCGCTGCCTCGATACAAAAGGCATCTGTAAATGTGCTGGCTTTCGGCTAAAGCTTATAGTTCCTATCCCCCCTTTGATTTCTGCGGATTTAAAGCTGCCCTTGGTTGTACCTACAATTATGAAGTGAGTCTCCCTCTCAATTCTAGCTGGCAACTGACTACTTCCCTTCAAATGTCCGCGAAGTCCTGATTTCGCATATTCTGGAGCCTTGATTCGGGGACTGTATAACATCATATGGCTAAATTTACATGCATCGACTGCCATTACCTGCCTGAACCTCCTTCCCCTTTAGTTTTACTCTTTCGCTTTGGCTTTTGAGGTTTTTTATGCTTCTCACATACATCTCTTAGAGTTTCTGCTAGGCTCTCAGCTACCTCCCAAGATAAGAATATGCGGGCAACTGGAACATCCTCATCATCATGGGGTTCAAAATAACTGAGTGTAGACAAGCCAAAGTTTATAGCAACCTCTGTATCAGTAGAGCCTATTCCAAATGTATTTGAGTACATCGATGGCACTGACACTTCGTGATGTTCAGTTTCCAAACTCTTTTTTGTTTTCTTTGCCATGGCACTCTCCAATGCAAATAATGCAATTAATATATAATGTTTGTTGTCAAACTGTCAATATTTCAAATCACCCGTTACTTTTTCCATCAACATTATAGCACAGCTTATTAGCCTTTGCCACACATCTCTTTTATCAGGGGTTAAAGGGGCGTTAGCCCCTTTAAAAAACAAACTTCCCCCTCTCCTTCCCAAATTTTCAAGGAGAGGGGGACTGAGGGGGTGAGGTAGAAAAACCTATACCTTAGTCGCCGTTTTTGGTGACACCGTTTCCCGAGGTAAAGTCTCAGGATATGGTGATAGTGTAGTCGTACCCGTGGTAAGACTCAGTCCAAGGATTGCCAATAGGCTGCCAATCCTTTCCAGCGTTGGATTTGCTTCTCCTCCCTCTAGTTTAGCTATATATGCTTGAGACACACCTACCTTGGTAGCAAGTCCTTTTTGTGTCAGACCTAATTTTGCTCTGGCTTTAGATAAAGTTATTGCAAAACTAGATTTTGCCTGAGCTGCCCCAAACATTTTTGCAAACTCTGGGTCTTGAAGTTCCTGTTTTAGGTCACTCTCAAATGTCCTAGTCATGGGATTTGCCTCCTCGATTGGTATTCACGGAGTCTGGAACATGCTGTCCTAATTTCTATTGGCTCTCGTCTTCGCTCTTTCTTAAACCCGTGTAAGAGAATGAATATATCTCTTGCTGTATCGTGATATACTGCAATCCTATAATTGCTATATTTTAGCTCATAAAAATGACCACCGCAGCCTTTTATAGGTTTCATCATACTGGTATTAAGGAGCATAAGCCCATTTTGCTGTAACCGAACTACTTTGTCTCGCATATACTCGCGTGTTTTCTTATCTAAACTATTGAGCCACTCAGCAACAGGTTTGCGCCCGCTGGGCTCCGTATAGTAGTCAATATAGTACACAATAAATTATAACCCCACAGGTAATATTTGTCAATACTAATTATGCATGGTTTAAAAAGCTTTTCACACATTCTACCACCGTCTCCAACCCTTTACCATACAACTCTTTTATCAGGGAAGGTCAAAGGGGCGTAAGCCCCTTCAAAAAACAACCTCCCCCTCTCCTTCCCAAGGAGAGGGGGATTAAGGGGGTGATGTTCAACAATTACCCTCTATTCCTTTTTGACTACATAATTCCTCAGCGTGCCTATTCCCTCTATCTTTATCTCTACCGTATTGCAGGGATACATCGGTCCAATGCCGCTGGGCGTTCCGGTAGCGATAATATCCCCCGGCACTAGGGTCATTACATGGGAGATAAAGTTTATCAGTTCCGGCACGGAATAGATAAGGTCGCTGGTGTTGGCTTGCTGCTTGAGTTCCCCATTCAGGTATGTCTCTAAAACAACGTTTCCCGGCTCTAGTTCAGTCTCAATACAGGGTCCCACGGCGGCAAAGGTGTCAAAACTCTTGGCTCGAGTCCACTGCTTATCGTGGTACTGCAGGTCGCGGGCGGTAATATCATTAAAGCAGGTGTAGCCCAGGACATAGTCCAGTGCGTCCTCTTCTGATACCAGCCACACTGGTTTCTTAATGACCACCCCCAGCTCACCCTCATAGTCAACTCTATGTGAGCTGGAGGGGTAGCTAATATTTTCCTCCGGTCCTATTACCGCCGTTGAAGGTTTGAGGAAAATCAGGGGGGCATTGGGGAGGGGGGCATTGATTTCTTTGGCGTGGCTGTGGTAGTTAAGCCCCAGAGCCACTATTTTAGAGGGGGTGCATGGGGAGAGGAGTTTAACCTCGCTTATCTGGTAGTAGTGGTCAGAGGGTTTAATGTAGCGGAAAGGCTTGTCCTCAATAGCCTGAATAGATTCGCCTTCTAAAATGCCATATTTGACCTTATTGTCAATGGCAAAGCGTATGATTTTCATAATCCGAGATTAAGTTTACCTGTGCTAGCTCCAGATTGCAAGGTAGGTGATGAAAGGGTCAAAGGGGTGTTAGCCCCTTAAAAAAATAACCTCCCCCTCTCCTTACTCTGGAGCAATAATTAAGGGGAGTTTTAGGGGGGCGAAGCCCCTCTTTTTAATTAACCTCCCCCTTCCCCTTGGCAAGGGGAAGGGGGATAAAGGGGGATAGGGTTACCATAAAATAAATATTAGAAGTGGGGTTTGCACAGAATCTCTTTAATCTTGAGGTCGAAAAAGTCGTGGGTGTTGACCGGCTTCAGCACTATGGCAGTATCGGCGCCTCGGCTGCTGCCAGCGATAGCAATAACATCCTCATCGGTGCGCACCAGTCCACTGTCGGCAGCCATCATTGATATCTCACAAACTACCTTCATCCCCTGACCAAAAATACGCAGGGTATCGGCGATTACCTCTCCCAGAACAAACATATTGAATTTCTTACGCATGGCGCGACTCAGTCCACCAAAGGCATGGGTAGCAGTAAGTATGGTGCCCCCCTTACTCTCAACTATTTTCCTATTCTCCTCGGTGAATTCCTGGGTATTGGGCTCACGTATGCCAGTAGAGTGGCTGACCACGATGACCCTTGACTTGTTGAAGACTTCTGTAGCTCTTATTGCGGTATCGCCTCTGGTGGATGCTACCAGTATAGTTTTGATACCCAATTCCTCCGCCCGCTGTTTAGCGGTGCGGAGCACCTCCTCAGTATTCTCCCTACCCGGCTTTTCAAAATAGACTGTCTTTAATTCCATTTCTGCTTTAAGCCTCCTTATCAACACGTTTCAAACATTCTATCACTATACATAAATTTCTACCATAGAGCGTTTATCAGGGGTAGTATGAAGGGGGCTCTGCCCCCTTCAAAAAACCATTCTTCCCCCTCTCCTTACTCTGGAGCAATAATTAAGGGGAGTTTTAGAGGGGCGAAGCCCCTCTTTTTAATTAACTTCCCCCTTCCCCTTGATAAGGGGAAGGGGGATAAAGGGGGATAAAGGGGGATAGGGTTACTAACAAAAACCTAAGGGGGTGAGGTTGATAGATAATCATTGCCTAGCTCTATCCAGTATGGTATAGTTTATTTATAGTGGAAGCCGAAATTGAGTTCATTCCTGAAGGCGGTGTTACTTCGCCTGAGGGTTTTTTTGCCGGTGCTACCTGCGCCGGGATAAGTAAAAAAGCCAGAGATAAACTAGACCTTGGCATCCTCTTTTCTGAGGCGCCCTGTGTGGCTACAGGTTTATTTACCACCAATCGTATTAAGGCAGCCCCGTTGGTTTTGTGTCAGCAAAGGCTACAACAAGGGAGAGCCCTGGCAGTGGTGGTAAATAGCGGTTGTGCCAATGCCTTTACCGGTGGAAAGGGTCTTACCCATGCCACTGAGATGGCAAAGCTAACCGCCGAGGGCATCGGAATATTGCCTGAGGATGTCCTGGTTGCCAGCACCGGGGTGATTGGTCTGCCGCTACCGATGAAGCGCATAAGAAGTGGTATAGAACAGGTTATCCTTTCTCGTAATGGTGGTCATGAGCTGGCAAAGGCGATGATGACTACTGATACCTTAGCTAAGGAAACGGCGGTGGCGGTCAAGAAAGATGGCAATAAGTTCTCCATTGGTGGGGTAGCCAAAGGCTCAGGGATGATTCACCCCAATCTGGCAACTTTGCTTTGCTTCCTCACCACCGACGCCGCCGTAGAAATAGATTTTCTCCAATCGGCTCTGAAAAAGGCGGTGGACATCTCCTTTAATATGATTTCTATTGATGGCGATACCAGCCCTAATGATATGGTGCTTATAATGGCTAATGGACTGGCAGAAAGCGAGCCAGTGTCATCAGGTAGTGAGCGGGCTGATGCTTTTCAGCAAGCCCTTGAGCAAGTTTGTATCTATTTGGCTAAATGTATTGCTCGTGACGGTGAGGGGGCGACTAAGCTTATTGAGGTAACTGTCGTTGGTGCCCCCGGTCTTGCTGAAGCTAGGCTGGCTGCCAGAACAGTGGTAACCTCGCTCCTGGTGAAGGCGGCGGTTCATGGCGCTGACCCTAATTGGGGGCGGGTTATGGCGGCGGTGGGGCGGAGTGGGGTGGAGATGGTGGAATCAAAGACTGACCTTTATATTGGCGATATCCCGTTGGTAAAGGCGGGCAGACCCTTGCCCTTTAGTAAGCGAAGTGTAATCCAGCTATTAAAGGGAAGAGAGGTATCTATAAATTTGAACCTTAACCTGGGCTCCGGCAAAGCCACCGCCTGGGGTTGCGACCTGTCTGAGGAATATGTAACTATTAACAGTCGCTACATGACCTGATTTTTGTTTATTAAGGGGAGAGTGAAGGGGCTTCGCCCCTTCAGAATCTGTATTTCCCCCTCTCCTTTGAAGGAGAGGGGGATCAAGGGGGTGAGGTTAATAAATAATTCCATTATCGTAGTTAAGCTCGGTGGTGCCACCTTGGGTACCACTGTTGAGGACATAGTTTATCTCCAGCAGCAGGGTAAATCATTGGTTGTAGTCCATGGCGGTGGTAAACTGATAACCGATTGGCTTGAAAAGCAAGGGATTTCTAGCCGATTTGTCCACGGCGAGCGGGTAACCGATGAGGCCACGCTTGAGGTGGTGATTTCAGTGCTGGCTGGACTGGTCAATAAGGAGATTGTAGCTGCTATCAATAGCTTGGGTGGAAATGCGGTAGGTATTAGCGGCGTGGACGGAGCTTTCATTCAAGGCAGGATTAAGGACGAGGAGCTGGGCTATGTTGGCACGGTGGCGAAAGTAAATCCCGCTCCCCTAGAAGCACTACTAAAGTCTGGCTATATCCCGGTAATTGCTCCGGTTAGCCTTCATGCTACTGATAAGCCAGATAAAGCGCTGCAGGTGCTTAACATCAATGCTGATGCTGTAGCTGGTGAAATTGCTGCCGCCATTGGTGCCGAGAGGCTTATCTTTTTGACCGATGTAGTTGGTATCTGTGACCAATCAGGCAATTTGCTGTCTCGTCTATCACCTGATGAAGCTGAAGCTCTGGTGGCTTCAGGTGTGGCTTCAGGGGGGATGATTCCCAAGATTAAAGCCTGCCTGAGAGCTTTGTCTGGCACTTCAACTACTCGCATCATAGATGGTCGGCAGCGGCACGCCTTGCTCAATGAAATGGAAGGAGGAGGAGGAGGAGGTGGTGGTGGCACCACCATAGGGAAGTAATTATATGAGAGGAGTTTTAGAGGGGCAAAGTCCCTCTCAAAAACAAATCTTCCCCCTCCCTTGTAAGGGAGGGGGATAAAGCGGGTCCCCAGGAAAATCAAAGATTTTTCTGGGTGCTTAAAGGGGGAGGGTTGCTAAGTAAATATCTAAGGGGTGAGGTAGAATAAACCCTCACTAAATAGGGAGAAAGGCGTGGGAAAATGAGTCTCTGGCAGGAGCTTGAGCACCAATACTTTATGCAAACTTTCGAGCGTGTACCCTTAACCATAGTCAGGGGACAGGGAGCACGGGTGTGGGATGAAGATGGGCGGGAATACCTTGACTTTCTCGGTGGCTGGGCAGTGGATAGTCTGGGGCACTGCCACCCGGTGGTTACCCAAGCGGTGACCGAACAGGCACATATACTTATTCAGGCTTCCAACCAGTTCTATACTATTCCTCAGATTCGCTTGGCCGAGCTTTTAGTCCAGAATAGCTGTCTGGATAAGGTCTTTTTTTGCAATAGCGGCGCTGAGGCTAATGAGGGGGCGGTAAAGTTAGCCCGGCGTTATGGGCAGCGCTATCTGGGTGGAGCCTATGAGGTTATTACCACCTCGGGTTCCTTTCATGGTCGCACTTTAGCTATGGTGGCGGCTACCGGTCAGGCTAAATTCCAACAGCCATATCTTCCTCTGCCCACTGGCTTTGTCAATGTGGAGTATAATAATGTTGGAGCCATAAAGTCAGCCACTACCGAGCAAACCTGTGCCGTGATGCTGGAACCGGTGCAGGGGGAGGGTGGGGTTAACCTGCCTGATGATAGCTATTTGACCGCCATACGAGCTTGGTGTGAGCAAAAGGGTATCTTGCTCATTCTGGATGAAATTCAAACTGGCATAGGTCGAACCGGAACCCTCTTTGCTTACGAGCAATATGGCATTGAACCTGATATAATGACATTAGCTAAGGGTTTAGCCAGTGGCGTGCCCATTGGGGCTATTCTGGCTAAGGAGAGGGTGGCAGTGTTCGCTCCCGGGGACCACGGCTCTACCTTTGGTGGTAATCCCTTAGCCTGTGCTGCTGGCTATGCTACAGTAAAATTTATTATTGATAATGATATAGCCGGGAAGGCAAAGACGGTGGGACAGTATCTTATCAACGGGCTGGAAGAGATGAAGCAGAAATTTCAGCTTATTACTGATGTTCGTGGGCGTGGGTTGTTGGTGGCTATGGAGTTCGGCAGTGATATCGCCCAGTCATTAGTAATGGCTTGCCTTGCTCGGGGCTTATTGGTTAACCGACTGAAGCCCAACGCCTTGCGCCTTATGCCTCCCCTTATTATCGGGACTGAGGAGGTTGATGAGGCATTGGGCATTTTAGATAGCGCATTATCCAGCGTTATCAGCTAGAGACAAAATAGTGAGAGGTTTAAATGGCAAGTAAGATTCGCCGGCTTGGGATAGTAATAGCGTTAGGCTTAGTCCTGTTGCTTGGTATGGTGGTGCTGGCCGCCTCATATTCCGAGTCTGGGGTAACCTGTGAGATTGGGGCTGAAGGTCTCCCCTTAACCCTTACTGACATTTCGACTGTACCACAATCGGTGATAGATGATGCCACTGGGTTAGCTATGGAGCTATTCGGAGATTGCCAGGAGAAATGTGATGATTTTGTCAATCAGCTATTGGCAATATATTTGGAGGCTGAGGATAAGGATTTTGTTATTGTCTTTAACTCGGGTGGTTGGGGGTGGAATTTGGTGGAGGATTCACCGGGTTGGTGGAGTATTTTTAACGGCGTTGAATCTGAGCTGGAAGGCTTAAGTTATACCTCATTGGAGTTGAACTATCTGCGGGTGGCTGACAGTTTTCAGGGGCGCCTGGATGAGGTTGGGGAAATGCTCACTGGCTACCAATCAAAGGCTAAGGATTTAGCCTGTAGCGCCGAGTTTCTCACCAGCCATATTCCCGACCTTAAGATTATCCTGGCTGGTGAGAGCACTGGCGCTGTTATCACTGATGGCGCAATGGAAATTCTTGAGGATAATCCACGGGTTTATAGCATTCAGACAGGTCCTCCTTTCTGGCATCAGACTACTATGTTGGACAGGACGCTGGTGCTGACTGGTAACGGGATAATCCCCGATTCCTTTTGTCAGGGGGATTTCCTTGGTATAGCTTGGGGCTACTTGAAAAATTGGTTTGGTTTATCTGAGCCAGAGGACGATTTTGGCACCGCTCCTCACTATATAGCAGCACCGGGGCACGACTACTGGTGGCAATATCCTGAGGTTTGTTCTCAAATTACAAACTTTTTAAGACAAAATTTTGGGATTGAATAGCGATAAGTTATTAGTTTGGGGGGCGTTTAGGGGGAAGATTGAAGGGGCAAAGCCCCTTCAAAACCTATCCTTTCCCCTCTCCTTTGAAGGAGAGGGGGATACAGGGGGTGAGGTTGATAAACAGTTTAGTTAGTGTCAAGCTTTGCAGTAAGTACCTGAATAGGTATAAGCTAGTTTATATGGGAGGACATAGTACCCTTCTTGCTGTATATAGCAAACTGAGGTGATGTTATGATAGTTCCAATTAAGCGTGATAAAGTAGTACTGGCTTATAGTGGTGGGTTAGATACATCAGTAGCTATCAGATGGCTCAAAGAGAGGTATAACCTGGATGTTATTGCCCTTAATGTTGATGTGGGCAATGAGCGAGATTTTTCCGCTGTTCGTCAGAAGGCGCTCGATATCGGCGCAGTGAAGGCGCTGGTGGAGGATGCCAAGGAGTTATTGGTCAAATATTTTATCTTCCCCGCCCTACAGGCGGACGCCCTCTATGAGGGACAATACCCTTTGGCTACAGCCCTATCTCGTCCGTTAATGGCTAAGTTGCTGGTGGATACCGCCCTAAAGGAGGGGGCTTCAGCCGTAGCTCATGGCTGCACCGGCAAGGGGAATGACCAGGTGAGGTTTGAGGTGAGCATCAGTGCCTTAGCACCCAGCCTCAAAATTATCGCCCCAGCTCGGGAATGGGGCATGACCCGGGAAGAAACCATCAACTATGCTCAGCGTTATGGGATTCCGGTGCCTGTTACTGCTGCTAGCCCCTATTCCATTGATGAGAACCTGTGGGGGAGGAGTATTGAGTGTGGGGTTCTTGAGGACCCCTGGGTTGAGCCACCTGCTGATGTCTTTGTCTGGACAAAGTCTCCTGACAAGGCTCCAGATGAGCCAGGCTATGTAGAGATTGGCTTTGAACAGGGCATCCCGATTACCATTGATGGGCAGGAAATGGATGGCGTTAGCTTAATCCAGCGGCTGAACCAGTTAGCTGGTGAGCACGGGGTAGGTAGGATTGACCATTTAGAGAATAGGCTGGTGGGGATAAAATCAAGGGAGATTTATGAAGCGCCGGCAGCTACAGTATTACTACAGGCGCACCAGGCTTTGGAGGCGATGACCCTAGCCAAGGCACAACTGCGTTTTAAGCAAAAGGTGGCTGTGGAATATGCCGACCTTATTTACAACGGTCTCTGGTTTAGCCAGCTAAATAGGGACCTCTCTGCCTACATACTCAGCTCACAGCGCTATGTTACCGGGACAGTAAGGATAAAGCTACTCAAGGGGCATTCAACTGTCGTCGGGCGCAAGTCACCAAAGTCATTATATAACTATGGTCTGGCTACCTATGATAAAGGCGACCAGTTTGACCAGAGTGCCTCCCCTGGATTTATCCACATCTGGGGATTACCGGCCAGAACCCAGGCTCAGGCACAGGGTATCAGCAGTTTGGAGGAAAAGGTAGTATAATATATCAACATGTGTTTGGTCTTGACATATCCTGCAGGAAACTATCCGATTAATTAGGGATTGCTTTGCTATGGTTGAGTTTATAGAAAACAAAAATACAAGCACACGTTCACCAAACAATCTCCCTTTTCTGCAAGCACAAGTTTTGGAAAGAATATATTTGAACATAAGCAAGTTGGAAGGTACATCTCTTGAGGAACTCGCTGAACTTACCGATTACCCAAAATCGAGTAAGATACTCTTAGGTGCTATTAAGGCACTCATTCAGAAACGATTCCTAATAGGCTACCCTGATCAGCCTTCTTTATTCTCCGTACCCGAAGATAGACTTGATCTCTTTCAGAAAGTAATAGAGAAGAGCGACACTACTCATAAACACTATTCGAAGACTCTTATTGATAACTTTAATAATCAACCAACTCAATTGATGTTGTTCTTGGAGAGACAGAATATCAGTGAAGTTAATAAGCATGGCATAATCCATAAATGGTATGGCTATCTTGAAGATTTCCCTTACCGGCTGATTGAAAATAAGATTAGGGAATACAATATTCAAAAAGGTTGTTTGGTACTAGACCCCTTCTGTGGAAGTGGAACAACATTAGTTGCTGCGAATATGTTGCATATAGATGCCGTCGGGTTTGATACTAATCCTCTTATGGCGTTCGTATCCAAAGTGAAGACGACTTGGGATATAAACTTGGAAAGACTCAAAAAAGAAGTCGTATTAGTTGCCGAGAAATTTCTAATCGAGGTTAAGGATCTAGGCCACATTGAGTTCTTAGATAAATCAATAGCAAAGATGCCTAAAAAGGAAATAAATCAATGGTTAAGTCCAGTTTTGCAAAGGGAAGTTTCTATACTCAAACGTATAATACTTAATGTTGAGGACGAAAGGGTAAGGGAACTTCTCCTACTTGCCTTGTCAAGGTCTTGCTTCGAAGCTTCTTATGTCGCATTGTGCCCAGGCACTACTTTTTATCCCTTTAGAGAAAAGGGAGAATTCTGGGGTATATTTAGTGAAACTGTCATACGCATGTACGATGATTTGAAGCTAATACAGCAATATAATCATTTTGGCAGGTCAAAAGTTATAAATGATACTTGTTTGAATACACAAAAATATATAGATAATAACTCCATTGATTTTATTATTACGTCTCCACCTTATCCTAATGATCTGGAATACACTAGACAAACTAGACTGGAGCTCTACCTATTAGATTTTGTCAATAGTATGGCTGATATACAAAAATTGAAGCGTAAAATGGTTAAGAGCAGTACGAAGCTTATATTCAAAGAGAGCGACTCAGCAAAGGTAGTACAACACTTCAGCGAGATAAGTGATGTAGCTGATAAGATTTACGAACAAACTAAGGATAAGAATTGGGGGTTTGATTACCCAAGGATGGTTAGGGAATATTTTGGCGATATGTACCTATGTATGAGAGAAATCTATCCGCTATTAACAAATGGTGGGCATTTCCTGTTAGTAGTAGGCGAACAAACTGTCAAAGGGGTATTGATTCCTGTGGGTGACATTCTAATTACTTTGGCAAAGAGTATAGGTTATAACAATTGTAGGAAAGAGCTATTTAGAATACGTAGGAGTACTAATCATAAAATCCCCTTGCCAGAAGAAATTGTAATCCTTCAGAGATAGACGATGTCAGAGATGCTTCAACCAAAAAACAGTCATCATCCCGTAGAGATCTTCGGGTATCCCGTTGATATTTCAACGCAAGGAGCTCAACAGAATAGGGCTAAATATTGGTGCCCATTTATGGATAAAAAGTGCGATAAGCAAAGTCGAATGCTGTCTTACCCTATGGGAGTATGTTCTGTGCTACATATGGGGAACTCAATTCCAATATGTCCTCACAGATTTCTGCAAGATGACATAGTGTTTATTGACATATGTAACGAATTCTTAGGCGGGGCTAACAATATACTCTTGTTTAAAGAAGTTGGGTTGACAGCGGTTGGAACATTCGATTTCGTGTTAGTTAAACATAAACCAATCAGTAACAAGGTTGAGGATTTTTGTATCGTGGAATTCCAATCAGATTCTACAACAAACACGGGTAAATTGGTTAATGCCTTAAAGGATTTCCTTAATGGGGAAGATGTTTCAGCGAGAAGATATAATTACGGGATGAACACATACAATACAATAAAATTGGCATACACGCAGATATTATATAAGGGGCAAACTCTGGAGAAATGGCAGAAAAAGATAGTTTGGGTGTGTCCTCCGTATATTTTTCAAAATACAGTTAATAGATTTAATTTAGTTAACCTAGAATACAACCCACAAAATAGTACCTCTTTCTTTATTTATGATTTATCAAGGCAGAGTGACAACTATCATTTAAAATTAGTTGATAAGAGATCCTCTACAATAGACAACCTTCTCACAGCTTTCACGAAGCAACCAACACCAAAACTTGATAACTTCATAGCCCTACTGGAGAATAAAATCAACCTGCATCTAGGTATAACTTTATCTTAAAGGATGAACTATGGAAGAGAACCGCATGAGAAGGTTAATATGAGCCATATTCGCGGTCGTTTTCATAAGCCTGCCGATAAATTGGTAGCTGAATATACTGCTTCTATCCCCTTTGATTGGCGCCTGTACCCCTATGACATTGCTGGCAGCATTGCCCACGCCCGGATGCTGGCAAAGCAGGGCATAATCTCAGACAAAGAGGCTGAGATTATTATCAGCGGGCTGGCTTCAATCAGGGAAGAAATAGAGCAGGGCAAGTTTCAGTTCAAGCCTGAATTGGAAGATATCCATATGAATATTGAAGCTCGCTTACTGGAGAAGGTGGGTGAGGTGGGGGGAAAGCTCCACACCGCTCGCTCCAGGAATGACCAGGTGGCTCTGGACTTGCGCCTTTTTGCCAGGGAGGCAATCTCAGACACCCTGGCCAAGCTGAGGGAACTTCAGCGGGTTCTCATCAGCCTAGCTGAAGCCAATAAAGATATAATTATCCCCGGATATACCCATTTACAGCCGGCACAGCCGGTTCTGCTGGCTCATCACCTTCTAGCCTATTTTGAGATGCTCCAGCGTGATGCCGACCGATTCAGCGACTGTCTGAAGCGCACCGATGTTATGCCCCTGGGCAGCGGTGCTCTAGCTGGCGTTGCCTACAAAAATATTGATAGAGAGTTCCTAGCTCGCCAGCTTGGCTTCAGCCAGCTCAGCCAAAATAGTATTGACGCTGTCTCAGATAGGGATTTCGTATTGGAGTATGAGGCGGCAGCCAGTCTGACTATGATGCACCTCTCCAGACTGGCAGAGGAGATTATTCTATGGTCTTCTGCTGAGTTCAACTTTATTGAGCTTGATGAAGCTTATGCCACCGGCTCAAGCATTATGCCCCAGAAGAAGAACCCTGATGTTGCCGAGCTGGCTCGAGGTAAAACGGGAAGGGTCTATGGCAGGCTCATGGCTCTGCTGACCACTATGAAGGCTCTCCCCCTGTCCTATAATAGAGATATGCAGGAGGATAAAGAGGGTTTCTTTGATACCGTAGATACCCTGCTATCCACCCTGGAGGTATTCACTGGGATGGTTAAAACCCTACAGGTTAAACCAGAAAATACCCGGCGGGCGGTTGAGCAAGGTTATATCTTAGCCACTGACCTAGCTGACTATCTGGTCAAGAAGGGGGAAGCCTTCCGCACCGCCCATGCTCTGGTGGCTAGGCTGGTAAGCTACGCTATGGAAAAAGATAAACCCTTCGCTGAGCTCAGCCTCGCTGAATATAAGGTTTTTTCTCCCCTATTTGAGCAGGATGTTTACTCCATTACTATAGAATCATCTATTGCCGCTAGGGATATTATCGGCGGCACTGCCCCAAAGCAAGTAGAGCGGGCGTTAGCCACTGCCAAGAAAACAATTGGAGGTTTTAGGGGTGAAAAGTAGCCCTCAGGTCAAGCTTGCCTCCTCTATTCTCTCCGCCGATTTCAGTCGCCTTGGTGAGCAGGTAGCTGAAGTCACTAAAGCCGGCGCTGATTATATTCATGTAGATGTTATGGATGGGCATTTTGTCCCCCAAATAACCATTGGTGCCCCAGTGGTGGCTGCCATTCGTCACTGGACAAATCTCCCTCTGGATGTCCATCTTATGATTGAGGCACCAGAGCATCAAATCAGTCAATTTGCCGATGCTGGGGCTGACATTATCACCGTTCATATAGAAGCCTGTCCCCATATTCACCGAGCGGTGCAAGTGATTAAGGGATTGGGGGTTAAGGCAGGGGTTGCTCTCAACCCGGGCACACCTATAGACGCGCTTAGGGAGGTTCTTTCCTCCCTTGATTTGGTCCTGGTGATGACGGTCAATCCTGGCTTTGGCGGGCAGAGCTTTATTGAGGCTATGCTGGATAAGGTAGCCCGCCTGCGTGCTGAACTAGATGAAAGGGGTTTAACTGCTGAGCTGGAGGTGGATGGTGGCATCAATGCTGGGATTGCCCCCAGAGTGGTAAAGGCAGGAGCTAGGGTGCTAGTAGTTGGAGCAGCAGTGTTTGGCTTGGGACAGACAGTAAACGAAGCCCTGGCAGAACTCCGGGCTAGCCTACTTTAGCCATTTTATGCTGATTGCGCAGGCATCTAGTGCACAGGTTTAGTCTTTTTGGCTTACCATCTATGATGAGAGTAACCGGATGAATATTAGGCACCCAGCTACGCTTGGTATGACGTTTAGAGTGGCTTACATTGTTACCAAATTGAGGCGATTTGCCACATAGAGCGCATTTCAATATCTTTTCCCCTTTGACTGTCAATTAAATTTATTGTAGGCTATTGTTATAATACTACCATAGCCAAGCCAGCTTGGCAAGGGTGAGGATGATAAATAATCTGGCAAGGATAGGATAAGATGGGACAAGCCGATTCTATCACTGGGCAAGATTTAAGGGAAATGTTTGCTGCCGCCACTGACTGGTTGGAGAAGAGCGCCGCAGATATTGATGCCCTGAATGTCTTCCCGGTGCCTGATGGAGATACAGGGACTAATATGCTGCTTACCATGCGTTCCTCTATGGAGGAAGCCTATCAAGCTTCTGAGGGTAGTGCTTCAAGCGTAGCTCAAGCTATGTCTAGGGGGGCACTGATGGGGGCTCGGGGCAATAGCGGGGTAATTCTGTCCCAGATTTGGAAGGGTTTGGCACAGGGTTTGGCACAGAAGGAGTCATTTACTGGCAGTGAACTGGCTGCTGCTTTACTACAGGCATCAACGGTGGCGTATAAAGGGTTAAGCAATCCCGTAGAAGGGACTATCCTTACCGTAATTAGAGAGGCGGCATCGGCTGCCCAGGCGCATGCTTCTAATGTTAGTGATGATGTAGTCTCGGTTATGGAAGCTACAGTCGGTGCTGCCAAGGAGTCGGTGGCTAATACCCCTAGTCTTCTGCCTGTGTTGATGGAAGCGGGGGTGGTGGACGCTGGGGGGCAAGGTTTATATACCATTCTGGAGGGTGCTCTCCACTACCTTAAAGGCGAGGTAGAGCAGTTGAAGCTACGCAGACCCTGGATGATCGCCAGTAGCGTACCACTCATTGCTAAAGTGCCACAAATGGTGGGCGCAGAGGAAGTGCCCTACGGGTATTGCACTAATTTTGTGATTAAGGGGCAAAGGCTTAACCCTGATAAGCTTAGGAAGAGGCTGGAAAAGAGAGGGCAATCTGTGATTGTAGTTGGTGACAACTCAGCAGTCAGGGTTCATATTCATACCTTAGACCCTGGTGATATTATGAGCTATGTTATTCCCCTGGGCACTTTGCATCAGATAAATATACGCAATATGGATGAGCAGTACCGGGATTTCTTGGAGATGCGCAGGGAGAGGATGCCAGCGGTTGATATTGCTATTGTGGCTGTGGTTGCTGGGGAGGGTCTAAGTAATGTTTTTACCAGCCTCGGAGCAACAGCTATTGTGCACGGGGGACAGACAATGAACCCCAGCACCAAGGATTTGCTCCAGGCTGTGGACTCAGTGGTTTCGGAAAAGGTTATTATTTTGCCTAACAATAAAAATATAGTGCTTACCGCTAATCAAGTCCAGTCCTTGACCACCAAAACAATTGAAGTGGTGCCCGCCAAAACAATCCCGCAGGGAGTAGCTGCTCTTTTAGCCTTTGATTATGAGGCTGACCTGGAAACGAACACTCAGAATATGAACAGAGCGAAATCAGCAGTAAAGTCTATTGAAATTACCCGGGCTATACGCTCAACTCGGCTAGGTGGATTGGACATCAAGAAGAAACAGGCAATCGGCTTTCTGGATGGAGACCTGGTAGCCGTGGGTGATAAGACAGATGCTGTTCTTAATGAGGTGCTGGCTAGGGTAGATTTAGATTCCGCTGAGGTGATTACCATCTACCACGGGGCTGATACCAAGCCGGCTGAAGCGGAGCAGGTCGGCGTCACCATTCGTCAACAACACCCCCAACTTCAGGTTGAGGTAGTTCCAGGCGGTCAGCCTCACTATAACTATATTGTTTCTGTGGAGTAAAGGGGAGGGTCCTGTTATGGCAGTCAAAATTGTTACCGATAGTCTGGGTGACATACCCTCTGAGGTAGCTGGAGAGCTGGGAATTACTGTAATCCCGATAAATGTTCTCTTTGGCACTGAGAGCTACCGCGATGGCGTTGACCTAACCACTGACCAGTTCTACCATAAGCTGATGCACAGCAAAACCTTTCCCACTACCATAGTACCACCCCTTGACATGTTCGTTGATATATATAATAAGCTGGCTGAGGAGACAGACGAAATCGCTGTCATTACTAATTCCCATAAGCTCAGTGCCGCCTATGAGGCAGCCCTACAAGCTAAAGAGCTAATGAAGAGGAAATGCCGAGTAGAGGTGGTTGATTCCTTGTGGGCTGTTATGGCGCAGGGTTTGATAGTTATTGCTGCGGCTAAGGCAGCAGACGCTGGGGCTAGCCTTGATGAGGTGGTGGCTCTAGCTCACTTCAATATCCCCCGGGTGGATGTTCGTATGGTTTTGGACACCCTGGAATACCTTAAAAGGGGCGGGCGCATTGGTAAGGCACAGGCTTTTCTGGGGTCGGTGCTCAAGGTGAGCCCTGTCCTCGGTTTAAGAGACGGTGAAGTGTTTCCTTTTGCCAGGGAGCGCTCCCGGGCTAAGGCGATAGATTACTTATATAACTTTGCTGCCAGCTTTTCCCATATTGACGAGATGGCGGTAGAGCATGCCACCACCCCTGATGAGGCAGATGAGCTGACCGAGCGGCTTAGTTCCAAATTTCCCAAAGAGCGCATCTACCGCTCTAAGGTGAGCCCAGTAATTGGAGCGCATGTTGGTCCCCGGGTTCTGGGGGTAGCTGTGCTGGGAGATAAATAATAGCTATGACAGTCAGGATTGTTACCGATAGCGTCGCTGATGTGCCATCTCAGGTGGCTGGGGAGCTGGGCATTACCGCCATTCCACTAAATGTCCGTTTTGGCGAAAAGGTCTACCGTGATGGCATTGACCTGACTGCTGAGCAGTTCTACCGTAAGCTGAGGTACACTAAAGCCCTACCGGTTACTTCAGTGCCGTCGCCTGGAGCCTTTGCCGAGGCGTATAATAAGCTAGCTGAAGAGACGGATGAAATCCTGGCTATTATTCTTAGCTCCAAGCTTAGTGCTACCTTTGAGGTGGCGTTACAAAGTATAGGGCTAATGAAGCGGAAATGCCGGGTAGAAGTAGTTGATTCGCAATGGGCTACTATGGCAGAGGGATTCGTAGTTATGACTGCGGCTAAGGCAGCAAACGCTGGGGCTAGCCTTGATGAGGTGATAGCTCTAACCCGAAACACCATTCCTCGTGTAGATTTTCGTGCCGCCTTTGATACCCTGGAGTATCTCAAAAGGGGAGGGCGTATCGGCAAGGCACAGGCTTTGCTGGGGTCAATGCTTAAGATAAATCCTATTATAACCATAAAAGATGGGTTGGTTGAGCCTGCTGGCAGAACCCGCTCCCGGGCTAAGGCAATAGACTATTTATATGACTTTGCTATGAGCTATTCCCATATTGAGGAGATGGCGGTAGAGGATACTGACTGTCCTGCTGAAGCCGAGGCGCTGGTTGAGCGGCTCAGCCCTATATTTCCCACAGAGCGCATCTACCGCTCAAAAATGACCCCCGTAATCGGGACACATACCGGTCCCGGTCTCCTGTTGGTAGCTATATTGGGGGATAGATAAAGCTATTAAGCAAGGGTAGGAGGCTTTTATGACAGTCAAGATTGTTACCGATAGCACTGCTGACCTCCCGGTCCAATTGGCTCAGGAGCTGGGGATTACCGTGGTGCCAGTCTATCTACGCTTTGGAGAAAAGGTCTACCGGGATAGGGTGGACATAAGCGAGGATGAATTTTACCAAAAATTAGTGGAGAGCCCAGTTCATCCATCTACCTCCCAGCCTACGCCTGCCGACTTCGCCGATGTCTACAGTAAGCTGTCAAAGGAGACCGATGAGATAGTCTCCATCCAGGTTACCAGCAAATTAAGCGGCACCCATAACTCAGCGTTACAGGGCAGGGAGCTGGTAAAGGCAGGTTGCCAAATTGAGGTAGTAGACTCGCTTTCAACGTCTATGGGCTTAGGGTTGATAGCTATGGCGGCTGCCAGATTGGCTGAGGCGGGAGAAAGCTTGCAGGCGGTAATGGAGGAGGTAAGGCAGACTATTCCTAGTATTCGCCTATTCGGTGTTTTTGATACCCTTAAATACCTGCTTTTAGGTGGGCGTATTAGTAAAGCCAGGGCAATGGTGGGCACTTTGCTTAATGTGAAGCCCTTAATTACCATGCGGGATGGTGAGCTTGTTCAAGCTGGTTTAGCCCGTACCCGCTCCAAAGGCATAGACCGTTTATTTGACCTGGTAAAGAACACCTTGAATATCCAGGAATTAGCCATTGTTCATAGCACCACACCTGATGAAGCCGGCTCACTCAAGGAGCGCATAGCCTCTATCTTTGACCGGGAACGGATTCATATAGCTAGGCTGGGACCAGCGTTAGGGGTTCATGGTGGTCCCGGGACTTTGATTTTAGCCTTGAGGGAGAAGGCGAGCAGTATCAGGCAGGATGCTGGCGAAGGCGAGCCCTCCAGAAAGCGAATTTCTTTGCCCTCTTTACATATACCAAGGTTGAGGTTTTCTTGCCCACGGCTATTCGCCTAGGTGGATGGAGACCAAGTCGTGTCAATAAATGTCGTGCCTCTGCGCAAGATTCTTGAGCTCGAGCATGAAAAGGGTTATGTAGATTCAGCGGTAATCGGTGGTTTGGATAGATTCCTTCGTCGCTGGGCAGGTCAAGCCATAGAATCGATAACTAACCCCCAGCTTTTGAGCCAGTTTCATAGACTTCAACTGGTCGATTCTAATTATGCCTCTTTGACCAAGCAGCAGCGCAAAGAGTGGGCGAATAGGGTGTTCGTTTTTTTGTCTGAATTAGAAAAGGGCGAGGTCAAGCTGCCAAAAGAAGGCATTGTGCCCTCGTCCCCAGTAGCAAGGGGGCAGAGGGTGGTGGCTAGTCAATCTATCAATTCCCCCATCACCGCCCTTAGAGGGGTTAGCACCAGTCTGGCTGCCAAGTTCAACCGTTTGGGTGTGAAAACCATTCGGGACTTGCTCTACTTCTTCCCCCACCGTCACCTTGACTATAGCCAAAGGAAATATATCTCCCAGCTTACCGAGGGGGAGGAGCAAACTATTATGGCTAATGTGTGGCAGGCTCAGGTGACTATGCTCGGTGGTAGGCGGGGCACTGAGGCTATTGTCGGCGATGAGACAGGCAATGTCAGGGTGGTATGGTTTAATAATCCCTACCTGGCGAGGAAGCTGTCAACTAATACCCGAATAGTTCTTAGTGGCAGGGTAAGCCTGTTCGGTGGGCGGCATGTGTTTGAATCCCCGGAGTGGGAGCTATTGGAGGATAGAGAGTTGATTCATACCGGGCGCCTGGTTCCTCTCTATCCCCTTACTCAGGGACTGCGCCCTCGGCAGGTAAGGAAACTGATGAAACAGGTGGTAGACCAGTGGGCATGGCAGGTAGAGGACTTTTTGCCCCCAGAGTTGAGACGGCGGTGCCACCTGTTTGACCTGCCTCAGGCGATAAGTCAGGCTCACTACCCAGAGGATGAAGCAGCCAAGGATGGGGCAAGACTTCGTCTGGCTTTTGACGAACTCTTTATCCTTCAATTAGGAGTGCTGGGAAGAAAACACGACTGGCAGGAGAGCCAGCCGGGCAATCCTTTTAGTGCTAAGACAGCGGTGCTGGATGTTTTTCTAAGCACTTTGCCCTTTGAGCTAACTTCTGCTCAGCACAGAGTGCTTGGGGAGCTATTGGCTGATTTAGAGAAACCAAGACCGATGTCCAGACTGTTGCAGGGAGAGGTAGGCAGTGGCAAGACAATAGTGGCTACGTCAGCCTTGCTTGTTGCTGCTGCCAATGGCTATCAGGGGGCATTCATGGCGCCTACTGAAATTCTGGCTGAGCAGCATTTCGCTAATGTTTGTCAGCTCATGTCTAGAGCCGGTCATCAAGTGGCAGGGGAAGACAACCTGCGTAGTTACTCCGGGCTTTTATCTCATCCCCTTACTGTGGCGCTACTTATTGGTGACATAAACCAGGCTAGGAAGCAGGAAATCCAGCAGCGTATCACGAGCGGAGATATTGATATTGTTATCGGAACCCATGCCCTTATTCAGAAGGAGGTGGAGTTCCACCATTTGAGTTTAGCTGTGGTCGATGAACAACACCGATTTGGTGTCGCCCAGCGTTCAGCACTACGGCAGAAGGGGTTTAACCCCCATGTGCTGGTAATGACGGCTACGCCAATCCCCAGAACCTTAGCCTTAACCCTGTATGGTGACCTTGACCTCTCGGTTATTGACGAACTCCCCCCGGGGAGACAGGTGATAAAGACCAAATGGCTTAAGCCAGCCCAGAGGGATAGCGCCTATGCTTTTCTGCGTCGTCAGGCGGCTGAGGGTCATCAAGCATTTATTATCTGTCCCCTGGTTGAGGAATCAGAGGTTATTGAGGCTAAGGCGGCGGTGGCTGAATATCAGCGTCTGTCCCGGGAGGTCTTCCCTGAGCTGAGGTTAGGCTTGATTCACGGACGTATGCCGGCTGTGGAAAAAGATAAGGTAATGCATCGCTTCCGCTCCGGCGAGCTGGATGTGCTGGTGTCAACCCCGGTGGTAGAGGTGGGCATAGATGTACCCAATGCTACCGTGATGCTGGTGGAGAGCGCTGACCGTTTTGGTCTATCGCAACTGCACCAGTTTCGTGGTCGGGTAGGGCGGGGGCAGGAGCAGAGTTACTGCATGCTGTTAGCCCAAAACCCCTCAGAGATAGGTAGGGAGCGCCTGGATTTAATAGAGAAGATTCAGGACGGCTTTCAATTGGCTGAGGAGGACCTGAGGCTGCGGGGTCCAGGGGAGTTCTTTGGCACCAGGCAGAGCGGACTTCCTGACCTCCGCATGGCTAAGCTCTCTGACGTGGCTCTGTTGGAGCTGGCTCGTAGTGAGGCAATAAGACTCTTCGAAATAGACCCCGGTTTAGAAAAGCCTGAGCACCATCTCCTGGCTAAAGAGCTAGCTCAGGTGTGGCAGAAGGGTGGCGAATGGAGCTAGGTTTTCCATATTCTGAAATCCCCATCGAAACTTGTGCATTATACTTGACATTTCCTACAAATAGTGTATTATATAATTATATTGCAAATTCATATTTGGTTACTTTGTATGTAAGGAGTGGAATAATGGAAGAACAAGTATTAATTAGTATTGATAAGAAACTCAATGCGGTAGTTCGATTGCTAGCAAGCAAATCTATTGAGAAAAAGACTAAGACTGAAGCTATTATGACGCTTGCTGCTTTAGGTTTAGATGCAAATCTAATTTCTAAAATAGTTGATACGACCCCAGGCACAGTTTATGCTCGATTGGCAGAGGCTAAAAAGAAAAGCAGGACAGCGACTGCAAAGAGTAAGAAGAAGGTGGAATCTAATGAATGAGCAAAAGGACACTGAAACCTTACAAGAACTACAGCGAATTAGTAAGCTTTTGGCTTTGTTAGTCACAAGTGAGTTGAAACAAAGGGAGAAGATTAATCTCCTTTCTGGCGCTGGTTTTCGTCCCAAAGAAATTGCAGATCTAATAGGAACTACGCCGAAGATAGTCAGTGCTGAATTAAGTAATATCAAAAAGAAAGTTCAAACTGGAAAGGGTAAAGCAGTTAAACCTTCTGAAGAGGTAATACCCAGTGATAAACAGACGACTCCGTAAGGCATTGCTTAAAAAACTCAATGTCACTCCGCAAGCGCTTTCTCAGCGAGTGCAGAAATTAAAAAGACAATACGCAGTCACTACGGAAGACGCTACCTATATAATCGCTCAGTGGGAAGGCATTATCCTAGACAAATATCTTGATAGAGATACTGTTAATCGCGTAAGAGGTATCATACAGCAAATTTCTCATATAACTCAAGATACAACAATAATAGCTAAATTAGCTCGCAGAGGAAAGAGGGAGGCGGAAAAGAAACAGCTATTTGTTGTATTTCCTAAGGAATTCACAGTTACTGACCCTATCCTAGAAAAAAGGAAGCTATTAGAAGCTAGGGATATGGCAGCAATATATCCTCTTCTTTATGTTCTGGAAAATTCAATCCGTGAAGTCATTGACCGCCTTATGACTAACCGCTATGGTAATAATTGGTGGGATTTAAAAGCTGGAAAATTAAAAGATAAGGTCAGTGAGCGAATGTCCGATGAAAAGAAGAACTCTTGGCATCAAAGAAGAGGTGCTCGTCCAATAGATTATCTTGACCTTGCCCAACTACCTGCTTTAGTTAGACAAGTACAAAAAGACATTGTCCCTGACATTATCCCTTCTATAGAGTGGTTCACACAGTTCGTTGATGAAGTCTATAAATCTCGATGCGTTGTTTGTCATATGAATCCGCTCGATGATACTAATATTAAAGCGGTAAAACTTAGATTTACTCAATGGCAGAGGCAAATGACTGGCAAGAAGGATTTAATCCCTTGGGTACAGTAGTGTTATCCTCAACTCATAACTAATCAACTTAAATGGGGCATCTAAGAGGGGCTTCGCCCCTCTTTTCTTCTCTTCCCCCTCTCCTTGGGAAGGAGAGGGGGATTAAGGGGGTGAGGTTAATAAAACAATCTCGTGTTATCCTTTTTAACTACCATTGTGCTATAATTTGGGCATAAAGGTAGCTTAGAATAAATTCAAAAAGCTGGGGCTCATATTAGGAGGCAAAGGTGGGGAATTATCATTTTGCTGTGGTGGTAGAGAAAGATAAGCAGGGTTACTTTGCTTATTGTCCTGAGTTGCAGGGTTGCTATACCCAAGGGGAGACCTTCGAGGAGGTCATCGAGAATATAAAAGATGCCATAAAACTCCATGTTGAGGATAGGCTAGCCAACAACGAACCAGTTGCAACTTCAGAGATTGTGAGCCTGTCTAACATAGAGGTAACGGCGTGAGCCAGAGGTTACCCAGGGTCACCGCTGACGAAATAATAAGGGTGTTGGCAAAGGTAGACTTTGCTCTAGCGCGACAGAGCGGCAGCCACAAGATTTACAAGAGTTCAACTGGTAAAAGAGTTACTGTACCCTATCACAAAGGCAAGGTATTGCACCCAAAGGTGCTAGCGAGCATACTAAGGGATGCTAACCTCAGCAGAGAAGACTTCCAAAAGCTGCTAGTAGAATAACAATGATTAAGCAAAGACTTATAGAGCTACTAACGCAGGCAGCGAGCCAGGCACAGGAGTTGGGCAAGCTGCCTTCGGTCGCCTTACCTGAGGTTACTGTAGAGCACCCTCAGAACCCGGAATATGGAGACTATGCCTCAAGTTTCCCCTTGAAATTAGCCCGGGCTACTGGGCTCAGCCCGTTAACCATTGCTCAAGACATGGTAGCGCTTATAGCCCCCAGTCCCGAGATTGGTAGTATTGCTGTGGCGCCACCAGGGTTTATCAACTTCACCCTCAACAGCGATTGGTTGACCAAGCAGATAGATTCAATTCTGGTGGCTGGTGATTCCTATGGCAATATTGACCTTGGGCAGGGAAGCCGAGTGCAGTTGGAATTTGTTAGCGTCAACCCCACCGGACCCCTCCATGTGGGGCATGGTCGTGGTGCTATTCTGGGTAGCACCTTGGCTAATGTCCTTGCCGCTGCTGGCTACAGGGTGGAGACGGAGTATTATATTAATGACGCTGGTAGCCAGATAGACGCCTTTTATCGCTCGCTCTATGCTCGCTATCAGCAGTGTTTGGGCATTGATGCCGAGATGCCATCTGATGGTTACCTTGGCAGCTATATGATTGACCTGGCTAAGGAGATTATTACTGAGGAGAGAGACAGGTTTCTCTCCCTGCCGCCGAAAGAAGCGCTATCCCAACTGGGGCATATAGGTTTGGTTAAGCTCATAGAGCTAATCAAGAGCGACCTGGAGTTATTAGGGGTGAGCTTTGATGTCTGGTTCAGTGAGCAGAGCTTGTTTGATAACGGGCAATATGATAGAGCAATGTCGCTCCTGCGCCAGGGAGGCTATATCGGGGAGAAGGAAGGCGCTACCTGGTTTGTATCTACTGCCCTGGGTGAGGATAAGGACAATGTGGTGGTGCGTAGCGATGGTTCTCCTACCTATTTCGCCTCAGATATTGCTTATCACTATAACAAGTTCCTGGAGCGCAACTTTGATAAGGTGCTCAATATCTGGGGGGCTGACCATCAGGGGCATATATCTCGGATGAAGGCGGTGGTTGCTGCCCTGGGCATCGCCCCTGAGAGGCTGGTGGTGATAATCTCTCAGATGGTTACCTTGCATCGCGGTGACGAGTTGGTCAGGATTTCCAAGCGCAGCGGTGATATTATTACCCTGCGTGAGGTGGTAGACGAGGTGGGAGCTGATGCTTGCCGCTTCTTCTTTGCCTCTCGCTCCGCCGATAGTCAAATGGACTTTGATTTGGAATTAGCCAAGAAACAGTCAGCCGATAACCCTGTCTACTATGTCCAGTATGCTCATGCTCGTATTGCCAGCATCCTTCGACTGGCTCAGCAGAGGGGGATTGACTATGCCGACGGGGATGTTTCTTTGCTGACCACCGAGCCTGAGTTGGCTTTAATCCGGAAGATGCTGCTTTTACCCGAGATGGTTGAGGTGGTAGCTCATACCCTGGAACCTCACCATCTCGCCTATTATGCCCAGGATTTGGCTACCCTGTTTCACAGCTTTTATAAGCAGTGCCGCGTCGTTTCTCAGAACGAGGCATTGACCAAGGCTCGCCTCAGGCTGGTGGAGGCAGCCAAGATTGTGCTGGCTAGAACTCTCCGCCTCATGGGGATGACAACACCGGAGAGAATGTGAAGCATTTAGTAGCTAAAGCCCTTGCTCCTTATATTGCTTGACTAATTCAGCATAGATTTGCGGTGCTTTCTCTACCCACCATAATTGCTGTGGTGATGCCTTTCCCTTGATTTCTCCGGGAACACCAGCAACAAACGAGTTGTCTGGGATTTTCATCCCCTGCCTAACCAGGCAACCAGCTCCAATTATACAGAAATCCCCGATTTCAGCGTCATGGAGGATGGTGGAATTCATGCCGATGAGAACGTTGTTTCCAATCTTGTGGCAATTAATAACAGCGCCATGCCCTATATGCACTTCATCTCCAATGATAAGGTTCTCAATAGGAGCGGAAAGCGTCCCTGAATGAATAACGCAGTTATCTTCTATAGCAGTATTGTTGCCAATTTTTATGCTACCAAAGTCTCCCCTGATTACTGCCCCCGGCCACACGCTTGAGTTCTCACCAATTTCTACATCACCAATAACATAGGCTGCTTCGCTGACAAAGGCTGACTCAGCTATTTTGGGTGTCTTGTCCCCCAGGCTTCTAATCATTTTTACCCCCTTCGGTTACCTCATATTATAGGCTCAGCCTGCGGGCAGTCAACCTATCCCCCTGTGTCCCCCTGTTTTCTTGCTTCCCACCACCCCGCCCTCATAGGCTTCGCCTCTAAAACTCTCTTATTTTCCTCCCCGCCTGTAATGACAAGGGGCTGATAACCAAGCGGGGTGTTTAAGAGGGGCGCTAGCCCCTCTTCTATAAAAACTATCCCCCTCCCTTGTAAGGGAGGGGGATTAAGGGGGTGGGTTGCTAAGTAAATTTAAAGTGGGTGAAGTGCAGAGAATTGAAGTCTTACTTCCCACCCGCCCAATAGGGTTTTTGCCCCTCTCTAGCTCTCTTCCCCCCTTCAAGGAGAGGGGGTAAAGGTCGAAGACTCTTCGAGGGGTGAGGTCAATAAGCAACCTTGTCCTCATATCCTCTTTTATGCTACACTTTGCCCTTGAGGAGGCTTAAATGAAGCGTCGTGTGTTTTCTGGGGCTCGTCCCACCGGCAGGCAGCACCTGGGGAACTACTTGGGAGCCTTACAAAATTGGGTTAGCATGCAGGATGAGTATGATTGCATCTATTGCATCGTTGATGTCCATGCTCTCACCACATTGGAAGTTACCAGTAGCTTGCAAACAGATATATATGAAATGGTGCTCGACTGGCTGGCGGCTGGGCTCGACCCTCAGAAAAGCATCCTTTTTGTCCAGTCCCATGTCCCTGAGGTAATGCAGTTACACACACTACTCAGCATGGTTACTCCCTTGAGCTGGTTGCTGCGTGTGCCCACCTTTAAGGAGAAAGCGAAAATCCAGCCTCAAAATATAAACTATGGGCTGGTGGGTTATCCTGTGCTAATGACCGCCGATATCGTGCTTTATAAAGCTGAGGTTGTACCTGTAGGCGAAGACCAGTTGCCTCATTTAGAGATGGCCAGGGCGATTGCTCGCCGCTTTAACAATCTATTTGGCAATACCTTTCCTGAGCCTCAGGCGAAGCTCACCTCCTTTCCGTTGGTATTGGGGCTTGATGGTAAAGAGAAGATGAGTAAGCAACTGAGAAATGACATTGAGATAGCCCTTTCGCCTGAAGAGACTATAGAGCGTGTGATGACGGCAGTTACCGACCCCGCCCGCCAGTACCGCACTGACCCCGGCCACCCTGAGATATGTAATATTTACCGCCTACAGGGGTATTTTAATCCCTCGCAGCTAGGTGATATAGCTGGCCAGTGTCGCTCGGCCAAGATTGGCTGTGTTGATTGCAAAATGCTTCTGGCTCAGAAGATTAATTCCGCCCTTAAACCCTTCCGGGAACGGCGGGCTGTCTTTGCCGCTAAACCTCAGCATGTAAAAGATGTTCTGGCTGATGGCGCAAACCGAGCCCAGGCTATTGCCAGGGAGACCCTCAACGAGGTCAAGCAGAAGATGGGGCTCCTTTAGTTTTAATCTACCTCACCCCCTTTATCCCCCTCTCCTTGATAGGAGAGGGGGAAGATATTTTTTTAAGGGGCTAACGCCCCTTTGAACCCCTTTTAGGAAAACGGCATTCAGTGGTAAGATGGTTGAGAGAAATGGAAAGCAGAACGAAGAGGTGAGGAGGTGAGCAAGAGATGCCAAGACCATTAAAGATACTCAAGGGTATTGTTAATGAAGACCCCACTGTTACTAGCGGTAAAATCAGCAATTTGCTTGGCGAAACTACAGCAATATCTGAAGGAGCTCTTACGTATTTAGCAACATGTCTCAGTCTTTTGCTTGAGAAAGACCGAGCAAGCAAAACTGACCAGAGCATAGTTGATCTTGGAGTTCGCTTTTGGAATGACACTATAGCAGCTAATATACTTATACGCCAAGGACTTATCCTCAATGCTATGATGATGGAGAGAGATGCTATAGAAACGAGAGT
>JAUWIX010000022.1 GCA_030608005.1 Dehalococcoidia bacterium | reverse complement strand
TAGGGGAAGGGGGAAGTAGTTTTAAGAGGGGGCTTTGCCCCCTCTTTTTTATTCCTCCCCCTCTCCTAGAAGGAGAGGGGGACTAAGGGGGTGAGGTGCAGAAAGTTGAGGTGTCACTAATCATATGAACGAGTACAACCCCTTGACAAGAAGACGGCGTAGTGCTATACCCTTTTTAAGGGTAAAAATCAGCTTCTGAACCTAATGGCAAACAGCTTGGCATTACTAACTATACATTTGTGCAGTATACTGTAAGTGGAGCCTTGAAATAAATCTATGGGTCAGGAGGTGACGGTGTTATGTAAGCAGATTAAGAGTAGAAGGGATTCCTAATCTTTAAGGAGGTAAACCAATGAAAAAGATATTATTAGTTTTATTGGCACTTAGCTTATTAGCCTTTCCCTTGTCTGGTGGCTGTGGACCGAAAGCACCCGAGTACGAGCTAACCTACAACATCTTGTTCCCGCCTACCAATTTACACTGCGTATTGGCTCAGGCGTGGGCAGACGAGATAAATGAGCGCACCGATGGCAAGGTAGAGATTACCATCTATCCGTTAGCCGGACTAGCTGCCCCCGCAGACACTTATGATGCGGTAGTGGAAGGCATCTGTGATATAGGCATGTCCTGTTTGACTTATACTATGGGGCGCTTTCCTGCCTGCGAATTGGTTGATATACCTCATAGTTACCCCGACGGCTGGGTTGCCACCCATGTAGCCTGGGACTTCTATAACGAGTTCAATCCAGAAGAGCTTACCGATACCCATCCCCTTTACTTCCACGCTCATGGTCCTGGCGTTGTTTACACCACCAAGAAGCCAGTGCGCACATTGGAGGATATGGAAGGATTGATATTAAGGTCTACTGGTGTAGGAGCTGCGATAGCGGAAACTCTTGGCGCTACTGGCTATGCAGCCAGCCAAAAAGAAGCCACTGAGCTTATGAGGAAGGGTACGATAGATGGCAGTGTGACCCCCTTTGAGCCGCTGATAGGATGGAGTCAAGCCCCGGTGGTGAAGTATGTCACCAACTGCTATGGGGTGGGCTACACCACCGATTTCTACGTGGTCATGAACCTGGAAAAGTGGAACAGCCTGCCAAGCGGCATACAGGCTATTTTTACCGAGGTTAGCGAGGAGTGGATAGAAAAGCATGCCAATGTCTGGGTCTATCTGGACAAGGCAGGAAAAGATTACTTCCTGAGCCTGGGCGAGGGCAGAGAGGTCATTGAGCTTTCGGCAGCGGAGATGGCAAGGTGGGTGGCAGCTGCCGCGGTGGTGAAGGATACCTACATGGAGGAAAAGGCAGCTCTGGGACTGTCTGTAGATGATTACGAGGATTTCTTAAACGAACAGGTAGCCTACTGGTCTAACCTGTCACCATCAGAAGCGGAGTGTTACAACTGGACTGAGGCTAATGTGCTACCGCTAGTGCCTGCAGCTGAATAACAAGCTAGATAGATATGAACTAGGGTTATTGGGGGTGCCCGGGAGGTGATTTCAGATTTCGGGCACCCCCAAAGAATGGGCTAATTTATGTCGGGCAAAATAGAGTGCCTGGAAAGGTTTGCCAACTCTTTTAGCAACTGGCTTAACTGGGTGGCGGGCGTGGGTTTGGTTGGCATGCTCGCCCTTACTGTAGGTGACATATTCGGAATCAAGCTTGCCCAGGCGGGAGTCCCATTCTTCCGTCCCATCCCGGGTGGTATTGAGGTTGTAGCCTTTCTAGGCGTGGTGGTAACTGGCTTCGCCATTGCTTACACCCAGGTTCTGCGGGGGCACATTAAGGTAGAATTTGTGGTAATGCGCCTGCCCCAGCGGGTGCAGGCAGTTATTGGTGCTTTTGTTGCCCTCCTTGGGCTGGCGCTGTTTGTTCTGCTAGCTTGGCAAAGTGTTAAGTATGGGCTGAGCCTCCAGACTACCGGGACGGTCTCCATGACCCAGAAGATACCCTTCTATCCCTTCGTCCACGGCATAGCCTTTTGCTGCATCCCCGTGTGCCTGCTGCTGGTAGTGGAGTTTCTCAGGTCAGTTATGAAGGCGGTGAAGAAGTGAGCCCGGTTACCATTGGCATTATAGGTATCGGGGTTCTGATTCTAATTTTTCTCCTTGGCATGCCAGTGGGCTTTACCATGGCTTTTGTGGGGGTGGTTGGTTTCTGCTACCTGACTACTCCAGCAGCAGGGTTTAGCATTCTGGCTCGGGATGTCTTCGCCAATTTCTCTGCTTATTCTCTCACCGTCATTCCCATGTTCGTATTCATGGGCTCTATAGCCTTCGCCTCAGGGATGAGCCGGAGGCTATATAATGCTGGCTATACTATGTTTGGGCAGATGCGTGGTGGTTTAGCCATGGCTACTATTGCTGCCTGTGCCGGCTTTGCTGCCATGTGCGGGTCAACCAATGCCACTGCCGCTGCCATGGGCAGGGTGTCCCTGCCCGAGATGAAGAGGTACCATTATGACGACTCACTAGCCACCGGCTGTGTTGCCGCTGCCGGCAGCCTGGGCATACTGATTCCCCCCAGCACCATATTTATTATCTATGGAATAATGACCCAACAGGACATAGGGAAGCTGTTCATAGCTGGCGTTTTACCCGGTATACTCCTTGCCAGCCTTTTTATGGTTGTGGTGGTGCTTCTCTGCCTGCGCAATCCTGCCCTTGCCCCAGCCGGGGCGCCAACAAGCTTGAGGGAGAAAATAGCTGGGCTTACCGGTGTTATCGAGATGCTGGTCTTGTTCGGGCTGGTGATAGGGGGGCTATTTCTGGGCTGGTTCAGCCCTACACAGGCTGGAGGAGCAGGTGCTTTTGGCGCTTTGCTCATCGGTCTAGCCAGACGGCAGCTAAGCTGGCAGGGGTTCCTGTTTGCCATTAAAGACGCCCTGCGGATAAGCTGCATGGTGATGGTCATCGTTACCGGGGCTATCATCTTCGGGCATTTCCTGGCTGTAGCCAAGCTTCCCCTGGTCTTATCTAATTGGGTAGGCGGGCTTCCCATCCCCCCAGCGGCTGTTATGGGAATCATCGTCCTCATGTACCTCATAGGCGGCTGCTTTATGGATGCCCTGGCTTTGATTACCCTAACCGTTCCCATCATCTACCCGGTGGTTCTAATTCTGGGCTTTGACCCGATATGGTTCGGGGTTATAATAGTTCTGGTGACCGAGATGGGGGTGATTACGCCACCGGTGGGGGTGAATGTGTATGTCATCAAGGGAATTGCTGAGGATGTGCCTCTGGAAACTATCTTCAAGGGCATATTCCCCTTCCTGGCAGCATTGATAGTAGCGGTAGCAATACTGATAGCTTTTCCTCAAATTGCAACCTTTCTGCCCAGTTTTGCCAGATATTAAGCCTACTAGTGTAACAAGCTTTGGAGGAGGTGGAGTGATAAATGACCATATCAGAGATGCTAGCCAGAAATGCCAGGATGTATCCTGATGATAGCGCACTTATTGAACTAAAACCGAGTAAGAGGATAAGAAAGGAAATCACCTGGAAGCAATTTGATGAAAGGGCAAATAGGGTAGCCAATGCCTTGATGGATAGAGGGGTCAGCAAGGGCGATAAGGTCATACACTTGATGATGAACTCCATAAACTGGCTGGAAGCCTATTTTGGCATCATCAGAACCGGGGCATGGGCAGTCCCGCTTAACTTCAGGTTCACCAGCCGAGATATTAAATACTGCGCTGATATAGCTGAAGCTAAGGTGATGATACTGAGCGAAGAGTTTACCGAAAGGGTAGAGGCTATTCGTTCCCAGCTACCTACAATAAAAAGGTATATCTTTGTCGGTCAGAACCTCCCCGAAGCTATGGAGGACTTTGAAGATATTATCAGCGAAGCCTCTCCCCAACCGATAGATATAGAGTTAAGCGATGAAGATGCCTGTGGGCTCTACTTTACCTCAGGCACGACCGGAGCGCCAAAGCCAATACTTATTACTCACAAGAATATGGAATGCGCCGCTATAACCGAGAACATCCAACACTACCAGAAACACGAGGGTAACTTTATCCTCCTTCCCCCCTTATACCACACCGGAGCCAAGATGCACTGGTTTGGCAGCCTGATTGTTGGTGGTCGAGCTACACTGCTCACTGAGATAAGCCCTCAATATATCTTTGAGGCTGTCCATCAGGAGAGAGGGACAGTAGTATGGCTGCTGGTGCCGTGGGCTCAGGATATCCTCGGCGCCCTGGATAGAGGGGAACTTAAGAAAGAGGACTATGACCTGAGCTGCTGGCGCCTTATGCACATTGGCGCTCAACCAGTGCCACCCAGCCTGGTCAAACACTGGAAGGAATACTTCCCCGATATGCAGTATGACACCACCTACGGGCTGAGCGAATCTACCGGACCAGGATGCGTCCACCTTGGTATAGAAAATGAGAGGAAGGTTGGAGCTATTGGCAAAGCCGGCTTTAACTGGGAAACACGCATCGTGGATGAGAACGGTAAAAACGTCCCCCAAGGAGAGATTGGTGAGCTACTTGTCAGGGGCAACGGGGTTATGAAGGAGTATTACAAGAACCCTGAAAAAACGGCAGAAACCATTAAGAATGGCTGGCTATATACCGGCGATATGGCTAGAGTTGATGAGGAGGGTTTCATCTACCTCGTTGACCGAAAGAAGGATTTAGTTATTACCGGTGGGGAGAATATCTACCCGGTTGAAGTGGAGGATGTTCTCCAGAGCCATCCCAAGATCTACGATGTAGGGGTGATAGGTATTCCTGATGAAAGATTGGGTGAAATAGCGGCGGCAATTATTGACCCCAAGCCAGGTGAAACCCTGACCGAGGAGGAAGTAAACAAATTCTGCGAGCAGAATCTACCCCGGTATAAGCGACCCAGGCGCATCATATTTGACAAGGTACCGCGAAACCCTACGGGCAAGATAGAGAAACCAAAGTTGAGAAAGAAATACGCAGCTTAGCTTGTTATAACTAAGCCAATTGACCTGGATAAATGACAGAGAGACAGAACACAAACTCAATAAAACTAGGATTCAGATAGAGGCTGACTTCACCGAGAGAAAAGCCTTCCTTTGTTCATCGAAAGGATAGAGGTTAATAAAAAGCAAGTTACAGTACGCTATAACCTGCCATTACCACAAAGGGAAAGAACCAAGGAACAGGTGAGAGTTCTACCTATTGACACCCTTGGTGGAGATAGGGGGATTCGAACCCCCGACCTCTGCGATGCGAACGCAGTGCTCTCCCTATTGAGCTATATCCCCAAACTACACTGGAATTATAACATATATAAGCTCGTTTATTAAGGGTAGGGCAATATATCCCTGGCTAGACAGAAATACAAAAATAAGATAACATTTAATAAATTACATTATTGGTGTAGTAAGTAACCGACAAAGGAGATTACAAGATGCTTGACAGCAAGGAAAAAGGTAGGGAATACGTTCTCAGGACAACCAAGGATAAGGATATCAATTTAATAAGGCTATGGTTCACCGACATTTTGGGCTTTCTTAAGAGTTTCTCCATTACGCCGAGGGAACTAGAAGGAGCGTTGGCAGATGGCGTCGGCTTCGATGGTTCATCTATTGAAGGCTTCGCCAGGATTGATGAGAGTGATATGGTAGCGCTACCTGACACTACCACCTTCCAAATCTTGCCCTGGAGCGCGCCAGAGCACCTGGTAGCCAGAATGTTCTGTGATATTCTAAGACCCGGCGGCGAACCCTTTGATGGTGACCCCAGATATGTGCTAAAGAGAAACCTCAAAAGAGCAGCTGAGCTGGGTTATACCTTCTATGTGGGACCAGAGATGGAATACTTTTACTTCCGAAATGCAGAGGGGACAAAAATCTTGGATGAAGGCGGCTATTTTGATTTGACCCCCCCGGACACAGCTAGTGATTTAAGAATAGAAACGATACTGGCTCTGGAGCAGCTAGGCATCAGCGTCCAATCTAGCCACCATGAAGGGGCTGCTAGTCAGCATGAAATAGACCTATGCTATACTGATGCCCTGACTATGGCAGATAATGTCATGACCTGCCGATTAGTGATTAAACAGGTGGCGCTAAAGAATGGTGTCTATGCCACCTTTATGCCTAAGCCTGTCTTCGGTATCAACGGTAGCGGTATGCACGTGCACCAGTCACTGTTTAGTGGTGACAGAAATGCCTTCTTTGATGAAAATGACCGGTATTATCTATCCAAAAAAGCTAAACACTACATCGCTGGCTTACTAAAGCATGCCCCGGAAATTGCAGCCGTTGTTAGCCAATGGGTAAATTCCTACAAGCGTCTGGTGCCTGGCTACGAGGCGCCGGTATACCTTTCCTGGGCAAGGAGAAACAGGTCAGACATGATTAGAGTCCCTGAGTATCAGCCGGGAAAGGAAAACTCTACCAGAATTGAGTTTAGGGTCCCAGACCCCGCCTGTAATCCCTACCTGGCTTTCAGCGTAATGCTTGCCGCTGGTCTGGAGGGCATTAAAAAGGAGTATGAACTAGCTGACCCCATTGAACAAAATGTTTTTGAGATGAGCAGCCAAGAGAGGGAGCAAAGGGGCATAGGCAGTCTGCCAATGAACTTATCTGATGCGATAAGCTTAACCGAAAATAGCCAACTGGTAAGAGAAGCCCTTGGTGCCCATGTCTTTGACAGCTTCATCAAAAATAAGAAGATTGAGTGGGATCGGTATCGCGTCCAGGTAACTGAATATGAACTAAAAAGATACTTACCTATTCTCTAAGATTTGATAAGATGAGGCAGGCTATGAATTTTGAGACTATTATCGGGCTGGAGGTTCATGCCCAGCTATTGACTAAGAGTAAGATGTTCTGTCGCTGTAGCGCTGATTATGCCAGTGCCCCACCCAACACCCATGTCTGTCCGGTGTGCTTGGGTATGCCCGGTGTTTTGCCTACTATCAATCAGCAAGCCGTGGAATATACCATAATGACAGCTCTAGCCCTGAGCTGCACCGTCCCCGATTATACCAAATTTGACCGCAAGAACTACCCCTATCCCGACCTGATGAAGGGCTATCAGATTTCGCAGTCTGATGCCCCCTTTGGACATAGGGGCTGGCTCACCATTGAGACTAATGGTGAAAAGAAAAGGATAGGCATAGCCAACGTGCATCTTGAAGAAGATGTAGCCAAGCTAATACACCGCATCTCCCCTGATGGAGAATCCTACAGCCTTGTAGATGTCAACCGCTCTGGGGTGCCACTAATGGAGATTGTCGGTGAGCCTGACCTACGCTCCCCGGAGGAAGCCAGGCAATACCTGATGAAGCTACGTAGTATACTCCGTTACCTGGGTGTATCCACGGCCAATATGGAGGAGGGGAGCTTCAGGTGCGATGCCAATATTAGCATTCGTCCTGAGAATAGCTCGGCTCCTTTGGCTAAGGTCGAGGTCAAGAATATGAATAGCTTCAAGGCAGTCTACCGGGCTCTGGAATATGAAGCCAAAAGACAGAGAAGGATAGCTCTGGAGGGCAAAAAGCTCAGCCAGGAGACCAGAGGGTGGGTGGAGGAGAAGGGGATAACAGTTGCCCAGCGCAGCAAAGAGTATGCCCACGACTATCGCTACTTTCCCGAGCCTGACCTCCCGCCATTGGTGTTGAACCGCGAGTGGGTGAAGGAAATAGGGTCAAAGCTGCCTGAGCTGCCCGAAGCCAGACGCGACCGATTTGTAGCTGAATACAACCTGCCTCCCTATGATGCCAACCTGCTTACCAGCTCCAAGGCAATGGCTGACTACTTTGAAGCCTGCCTGAAAACGGGGGTGCCCCACAGCTTGTCATCAGCCAAAAGAGCTAAAATGGTAAGCAACTGGCTTTCGGGCGAATTCAGCCGGCTGCTCAATGCCACCAACACCGAGATAGATAATTCCAAGGTTAGCCCTGAGCAGCTTTGCCTGTTGCTAGATTTGGTGCACAAAGCCAGTATCAGCGGCACCAGTGCCAAGCTCATGTTTAAGGAAATGTTCAATAGCGGGAAGCTTGCCGACGACATTATTGCCCAGCAAGGGCTTAGCCAGATCAGTGACACCGGGGTGATTGAGAGGGAAGTCATGGCGGCAATAAGAAACAATGCTCAAGCAGTAACCGATTATAAGGCAGGGAAGAGGCAATCTCTGAAGTTCCTCGTTGGGCAGGTAATGAGAGCTACCAGAGGTCGTGCCAACCCAAGGCTGGTAAACGAGTTACTAGAGGAGAAGTTGGAGGAAGGATAAGATGCAGACCTACTTCAATGTGGCTCAGATTATATTATCTTTAGCCCTGATATTAGCCGTTCTGCTTCAGGTTAAAGGTGGGGGGCTGGGGGGTATCTTTGGTCAGCCAGACACCGTCTATCGAACTAAACGGGGTGTGGAAAAAACACTGTTTCAACTTACCATCGTCTTAGTATGCCTATTCATCATTATCTCTATATTTGCTCTCAGAATTAGCTAGTAATTGGCTGCCATGAATCCCATAATAACCTTGACCACCGATTTAGGTTTGACTGACGCCTACGTAGCGGCTATAAAGGGGGTGATGCTCGGCATCAACCCTGAGGCAAAGCTAGTTGATATTTGCCATACCATTAAACCGCAAAATATTGCCCAAGGTGCCTTTGTTCTGAGCAGGGCATATCAGTTTTTCCCTGAGGGAACAATCCATGTGGTGGTAGTTGACCCCGGCGTTGGCACCGAGCGAAGAGCTATTATCCTGAGAACAAAATTGGCCAGCTTTGTTGCCCCAGATAATGGTGTCCTGAGCTATGTTATCCAGCAGTCTTCCGGGGGAAGGTTGAAGGGGCTGAGCTCCTTCAAAAACTATTCTTCCCCCTCTCCTTTGAAGGAGAGGGGGACCGAGGGGGTGAGGTTGATAAATAATCTACAACAAACAGAGCTAGAGGCTGGTTTGGAGGCAGTTGTCATCACCAAGCCCCAGTTCTGGCGGTCAGCGGTTAGCTCTACCTTCCATGGACGCGACATCTTTGCCCCGGTAGCGGCTCGGCTTTCCTTGGGCTTCCCACTGGCAGACTTTGGCGAGGTGATAACCTCGGTTACCATGCTGCCGCTTCCCCAGCCATATCAGGCAGTAGATGGCTCAGTGGTGGGGCGTATTATCCATATCGATAGCTTCGGCAATCTGATTACCGATATCAAGAGCAGTGACCTACCACAGGCAAGACGGGCGATAACTATTGAGGTTGGCAATCAGCTCATTTCGGGGTTGAGCCGCACTTATGCTGAGGGGAGTGGACTTCTAGCCCTTATTGGCAGCGATGGATACCTGGAGATAGCCCTAAAAGGAGGCAGTGCCAGCGCCTTTCTTGATGCCGAGGTAGACGGTGAGGTGAGAATAAGACAAGGGGAGGGAGATAGCCAATGAAGTGCCCTGTTTGCGGAAAGGATGCCAGAGCCCATATCTACTACTGCGCTAGGTGTGCTGTTTATGTGCATGAGAAGTGCTGGCAGAAGCATGTAGAGATGGCTCATAAGGAAGAGAAGTAAACCGATGAGAAAGCTATTATATATGACGATATAAATAACCTGCGTATTGGGGGAAGGATACCGGCAAATTCTAAATACTAATTTCTAAACTCTAAACAAATTCAAATGACCGAAGTTAAAAACTCAAAACAGTATGATTCGAAGGTAGAATAGATTTTTGGTCATTTGGATTTAGATATTGTTTAGAATTTAGTGCTTCGGATTTAGGGTTTAATCCTTGTTTGAGTTGTATGCAATTATTTAAGACGCTACATAGAAAGAGGACCCAATGAAATTCAAAATATGGTTTCTGGAGACCAGACCACAGTTCTTGCTCCTTTCTCTGGTGCTGGCGTTCTTGGGTAATTGCATCGCCTGGTATGAATTTAAAGAATTTGGTGGCACATTCCACCTCGGCTATGCCCTGCTGGCGTTCGTCGGGCTGTTTCTCTGCCACATCAGTGTCAATGTGCTCAACGACTACTTTGACTATAGAAGCGGGATAGACCTAGAGGTTAAGCGAACCCCCTTCAGTGGCGGCAGTGGCGTGCTTCCCGCTGCCCTACTCAAGCCGAGGCAGGTCTTCTGGTTTGGGCTGGTCTCTTTCCTGCTGGCGGTGCCTATAGGTGTTTATTTTGTTATCGCTAGGGGCTGGCTCCTGCTACCTCTGCTAGTAGTAGGCGCGGCATGCGCTCTGCTTTATACACCTTTCATAACTAAGGTAGGGTGGCCTGAGTGGGCTCCCGGCGTAGGACTGGGGGCTCTGCCGGTGCTGGGAATTTACTTCGTTCAGACCACTGCTTATACCCTGCCTGCTGTTATTGCCTGTATACCCTCTGGCATTCTGGTGCATAACCTGCTGCTTTTGAGCGAATTTCCTGATGCCGAGGCGGATAAGAAAGCAGGCAGAAAAACCCTGCCTATCATTATGGGAAAGGAAAAGGCGTGGATAGTCTATTCCGTTCTGACCATAGTGGTTTATTTGTGGATAATCGGCGGTGTGGTGACAGAAAAAATGCCAGTATTCTCTTTGCTCGCTTTGCTAACGCTCCCCCTGGCGATAAAGGCGATTCGGGGTGCCAGAAAGCACGGGGAGATGAGCCGATTGGTGCCAGCTATGGCTAATAATGTTTTGGTTGTCCTCCTAACCCAGTTGCTGCTGGGCATTGGCTATATTCTGGCAGGGATTTTGTAAATTGGTGGTAGGATAATGTCAGTTGACCTAGTTTTACTTCATCCACCCAGCGTGTATGACTTTCGTCAGAAAACGATTCTTTACGGACCGGTTAGCGACCTAATTCCATCGTCCTTTATGTTTGAGATGTATCCCATTGGCTTTACTAGCATTGCTGAGTATCTGGAGGGCGCAGGGTATCGAGTGCGCATTGTCAATCTGGCGGTGCGTATGCTAAACGATAACAAATTTGACGCTGAGGCAATGATAAAGCGTTTGAAGGCACCGCTATTTGGTATTGATTTGCACTGGCTGGTGAGTGCTCATGGTGCTATTGAGATAGCCAAAATAGTGAAACGGTGCCACCCAGAGGCAAAGGTGATAGTAGGCGGGCTTTCCTCCTCTTACTACTATCAGGAGCTAATCCAATACCCGGAGATTGATTATGTAATGAGAGGTGATTCTACGGAGGAACCGCTGCGACAGTTAATGGATTGCATAAAAAACAGCAGTCAGCCTGAAGAAGTGCCCAATCTTGTTTGGCGAGATGGACAAGGCAGGGTGCGAGAAAACCCCTTCTCTTATGTTCCCGCTGACCTAAGCCATGTTATGGTCAGCTACTATGCTAATACCGTGCGCTCGGTTATCAGATACCGTGACCTGGCTAGCTATACCCCCTTCAAGGGCTGGGCGCGTTATCCCATTACTGGGGTGCTTACTTGCCGTGGCTGCACCCAGAATTGCGTGGTTTGCGGCGGCTCTGCCGCCGCCTTCAGAAACTCTTTTAATCGAGAGAAAGCTGTCTTTCGCTCTCCGAAATCGGTGGCTCAAGATGTAAAGCAGATTGAGCGCTTTAGCAGTGGTCCCATTTTCATCCTGGGAGACCTGCGCCAAGCGGGGGAGGACTACGCTTATGAGGTTCTGCGCCTACTGGAGAAGGGTGGGGTGAAGAATCAGGTCATCTTTGAACTATTCTCTCCCGCACCTGCCGACCTTCTGCGCCAGATGAGCCGAGCCTGCCCCAACTTTTGCTTGGAGATTTCTCCCGATTCCCATGACCCCGAGGTAAGGAGGGCTGCTGGCAGATACTATTCCAATCAAGACTTGGAGCAAACGCTGAGCGATGCTCTTGCTGTCGGCTGTGGGCGACTGGACATTTTCTTTATGATTGGCTTGCCGAAGCAAACCCCACGCTCAGTAATGGATACCATTGACTACTGCGATTTCTTGCTCCAGAAGTTCAGGGGGGATAAGCGACTTTCTCTGTTTATTGCTCCACTTTCGCCATTCCTTGACCCAGGAAGTCTCGGCTTTGAGCAACCGCAGCGCTATGGCTACCGTATCCTGTTTCGGACACTTGAGGAGCACCGCCAGGCGCTACTAGCACCAAGCTGGAAGTACTCCTTGAATTATGAGACAGAGTGGATGACACGCCAGCAGATTGTGGACACTGCTTATGAGGCTATACTGCGCCTCAACCGACTGAAGGCAAAATACGGGATTATCTCAAAAGAGATGGCTGAGGCTGGGGAGCAACGTATCAAGGCGGCTTGGGAAATGGCGCACCGCATTGATGACATATTGACTAGAGATAATTATCAGGATGAGCTATCCCGATTAAAAGCGAGGATAGATGAGATAAACGCCTCTCCTGTGGTTGAGAGGCTCCAGTTAGAGCTACCGGTTGGACTGGTTAAGCTGAAATTTTTACGTTCCCTTTGGTCATGGGCAACCGAGCGGTGAGCCCTGTGCTCTCCTAGTGTTAATGCACAAGCGAGCGTGCCGCAATGAGCTTGACAGCCACTGCAGCGGATGCTATGCTTTGACAAATCCCAGCGGATTAGGCTAACTGTCAGTTCTTCTATATGGCTATTAGCTGAAATCACTATGGCAGGGGAAGAGACCCCATGAACGATTATGTCATTAAGGTCAGAGACTTCCGAAAAGTCTACGGCGATTTAGTAGCTGTCGACAGCATCAGCTTTGAGGTACAGCGCGGTGAAATTTTTGGTCTTCTGGGTCCCAACGGTGCCGGTAAGACCAGCACGCTGGAAAGTCTTGAAGGTCTGCGCGCCCCCGATGGTGGGTCTTTGCAGGTAATGGGCGTCGACCCCGCCCGAGAGTCGCGCAAGCTACGTAACCTCATCGGCGTGCAATTGCAAACCTCGGGGCTCCCCGATAGCATGCGTGTCGACGAAGCGATGAGATTCTTCTGTGCCTATCACGGTGTAGCCCCGCACTATCATTTACTGGACCGTCTGGGGCTGGCGGAGAGAATGGGCGCACAATACCATACGCTGTCTGCCGGCCTGCAGCGACGTCTGGCGCTTGCCGTGGCGGTGGCCCATAACCCGCCCGTTATGTTTCTGGATGAGCCAACCGCCGGCCTTGACGTCCCATCGCGCATCGAACTGCATAACCTGATGCGCGAACTACAAACCGCTGGCACCACCATCATCCTCGCCACTCACGACATGGCCGAAGCAGAAAAGATGGCCGACCGCGTCGCTATCTTATTGCGTGGCAAGATTGTCGCCACTGGCACCCCCCGTGAGCTGACCGCAACCGGCGCTGGCCTGACCAAAGTCTCAGTCCGCACCGAAGGTCCCAGCCTGTCCGATCCTAGCATCACCTTCCCGGCTGTCAGCCAAGTTGCTTTCAAAGATGACTACGCCATCTACTACAGCACCGACCCCGGACCTACAGTTTCGGCCATTATCGTCCACATCGAAGCCCAGGGCGACACGCTGATCGATTTGCGAGTGGAGCGTCCCTCCCTTGAAGAGCGTTTTCTGGAAATCACAGGCACACGAGGTGGCCAATGAACGCTTTTGCCAACCACTTTTCGTTTGAGTTCCGCACCGGGATGCGTGACAAGACCTTGCTCTTGATGAACTATCTCTTCCCTCTAGGCGTTTATGCCATGTTGGGGCTCCTTATGACCGAGCTCAACCCACCTTTTGTCGAGACTATGATCCCGGCAATGATCGTCTTTGCAATCCTGTCAGGTACAGTGCTGAGCTTGCCCAACCCACTGGTAACAGCGCGGGAAGCTGGCATCTTTCGCAGCTACAAGATCAATGGTGTCCCTGCGACTTCGATCCTGACCATCCCGGCGCTGACAACCATATTGCACATGGTAGTTGTAGCTGCCATAATCACTGCCACAGCACCCTTGCTCTTCGGCGCGCCACCACCTATCAACTGGCCCGGTTTTATCCTGTTCTTCTTGCTGACGGCCTTTGCCTGTGCCGGACTTGGTATGCTGATCAGTGTGATTTCATCTAGTACGCGTGCCGTTGTGCTATGGTCGCAACTGATCTTCTTGCCATCAATGATGATAGGCGGACTGATGATACCTTTCAGCATGTTGCCCGATGCGCTCAGCAAGGTTGGACTACTCCTACCTGCTACTCACGCTATGAATGCCTTTCAAGGGTTAGCCCAGAATCAAGGTGCTGCTTTTGACCCGCTCTGGTCGGTACTCATCTTGCTGGCAGGCGGGATATTGTCGCTTGGGCTTGCGATCTATCTCTTCTGCTGGGACAGGCTCAACACGACGCGGCGTGGGCATCCCACGTTGGCATTGCTGGCTTTGCTGCCCTACGGTGTGGGAGTCGTCTTGCTATAGTGAGTAAAAGAAGCCAATAGAGAAGTCTGATTAGTAGTGGATTGCTGCCTCGGTAAGCAATAATCTTAACCGATACGGCGTCTAGTAGCATTCGTCAAACAACTGGGGCTGCAGACTACACAAGACGATGTTTTGTTACCGTAGAAGTGGACTTGTTATAATATATTTATAGGATGTAAAATCTAGATGGGAAATCTTGGACATTTTGAGTGATACCAGGCGGAGTAGACATAACAACTGGCAGTATTTGTTTGCCCCTCGTTCTGTAGCTGTTATTGGTGCATCCAATACCCCAGGGTCATGGGGATGTGGCATCATGAGGCATCTCCTTGCCTCAGCCAAGAGAAGGAAGATTTACCCGGTGAATCCCACAGCCTCGGAGGTTCTAGGAATAGCGGCTTATGACAGCGTGGTTGATGTACCAGGCTCAGTTGATTTAGCGGTTATAGCTGTTCCAGCCTTACAAGTTCCTGAAGTGATGCGAGAATGTGTGCAGAAAGGGGTGAAGGCTGCGGTTGTTATTTCCGGTGGATTCGCAGAGATGGGTGAGCAAGGCGGCAAATTGGAAACTGAATTGGTCAAAGTTGCCAGGCAAGGAGGCATACGCTTTATCGGACCCAATAGCATGGGGCATGCTGATACTTCTTCCCAGCTCTCTACCCTGGCTTGGACAGAAGAAATCACCCCAGGCCCGGTGGCTCTCCTCTCTCAAAGTGGCAACTACGGTCACCGGATAATTCACAGTGGGGTGAGTTCAGGGATTGGGTTCAGTAAATTTGTTAGCACTGGTAATGAAGTCGACCTGCATCTGGAGGACTATTTAGAATATCTGGCACAAGATGAGAGTACCAAGATAATTACCGCTTATATTGAGGGGCTGAGAGAGGGGAGACGTTTCTTCCAGTTAGCCAAAGAGACTACTGTTAGAAAGCCTATTATAGTAATCAAGGCAGGGGGGACTAAGGAGTCTGCCAAAGCAGTTAGGTCTCATACCGGAACTTTAGCCGGCTCAGACGCAGTCTATGCGGCTGCATTCAGGCAGGCAGGAGTGCTCAGAGTGGATGATGATGACGAACTCTGCGATGTGGTTACTGCTTTGCTTTATCAGCCGTTACCTCGGAACAACAGGATAGGCATATTGACTATCGGGGGTGGCCTGGGAGTAGTAGCTGCTGAAGCTTGTGAGAGGGAAGGACTTGAGATAGCCCCACTCGCTTCATCAACTCTGGAGAGATTGGATGCTTACTTACCGCCACGATGGTCACACAGGAACCCGGTGGATATGGCAGGTATAGGTATGGATAAGAGTTCGGCTACCTTTTCCTCACTTTGGGCGCTAATGGAGGATAAAAATATAGATGCTATCTTATTACAAGCTCCAGTGGCGCTTGGCACTAAGCGTCTATCCAATATGTTCAGCGCCGAGGAAACTAGGGCTTTTAGGGAGGTGGAAGAGAGGAACTTAAGCATGGTCAGGCAGCGAATAAAGGAATATGGGAAGCCAGTGTTTATGGTGAGGCCGGCGCTTGAATTTGCCACCGACCCAGAGGCATCCTCTGCCTTTCGCAGGGAAGGAATCCCAGTTTACCCCAATCCGCGCCGCGCTGCCAGGGTATTGCACCATTTAGCCTGGTATAGAGACTACCTTGATGCTGCCGGGAGGTAAAACACCTACCCAATATACCCTGACTTGCCACCGTTTTGGTTTTTCAGGAGCTGGGCTGATAGCTCAGGAAATTGGGTGATAATTTTCTCCTTAATAATTCAGATACCAGGAGGAATCTATGAATATAAGACCTGCGGTAAGACAGTTAGCGAGAAAATCTTTCGAGGAAGAATCAAAGCCACCAAAAGGGGATATTTTGGATTGTGCCTTGGGGAGGAATTCTTTTGGAACTTCAGAAAAAGTAATAGAATTTGCTAAACACTATGACTGGTCTGATTTATGGCAGCACCCTGATACCAGCTATAAGGATTTAAAACAGGAAATTTGCAAGTTTTGGTCTGATTACGCCGATTTGGGAGTGGAGAATATCAAGGTTGCCAATGGTTCCTGCGTCATTCTATCAAGATTTAACAAGCTCTTCATAGAGCCCGGGGTTAAAGTCCTGGGTTATGTGCCTCAATTCTCGGAGTACATGGTTGAAGTCGCGGTAATGGGCGGAAAGTATGAAGCAGTTCCCCTGGACCCCCAAGAAGGCTTCAAGTTCAATCTAGATAGGCTTCTTAGTAAAATAAAGCCGGATTACTGCATAGTTTATATTGATAATCCTAATAATCCCACAGGACAGCTCATTAGCCTGAGCGATATTGAGACAATCATCAGAGAGGCGGCAAGGAAGGATATTGTAGTAATAATAGATGAGGCTTACGGTGATTATGTGGAGGAGAGGCGTTCTGCAGTCAATCTATTTAACCAATACAAGAATTTAGTGGTAACGCGTACTTTCACCAAGGGCTATGGCATTGGTCGATTCAGAGTAGGCTATGGAATCTTACCAACCGAATTGGGCGACTACTATGGCAGGATTGAACTCCCCTTCTCCGTCTCTACAATGGGTGCCTCCTTAGCCAGAGAAGCTCTTCTAGACCAGGATTTTATTCTCAACACAAGGCAACAGGTTAAAGCCAAGAAGGAGAAGCTAACCAAAGAACTGAGCCAAAGAGGCTATCTTATCGGTGAAACTTGTGAATCTTGCCCATTATTTATCCTGGGGCATAAAGATAAGGATGTTGACTTAAAGGAGGAACTACTAAGTAAAGGAATACTGACTATATCGGGAATTGGCTGGGAGAACTTAGACAAGAATTATGTCAGGGTTAATACCCCTCCTAGGGCTGAGGATTTCCTAGCCCGGCTGGGAAGGTAATATATTAAGTTTCAAAGAGGAACAAATGAAGATTGTAGATGTAAAGATTCAGGTTATCAAACGGGATATTCCAGTACCAAGCGGAATCGGTCTTAGGCATGAGGGTGTATCATTCATGGAGAGCTTAGCTGAGGTTCCAATAGTTAGGATACTCACTGATGAGGGTATTGAGGGTAATGGTTTCATCTCCCTTACCGCAAGTGGAGTAGCAACAGGTCAGTATCTCTCCTCCTTGAAGTCTTTGCTAGTAGGTGAGAGCCCTTTGGATAGAGAGCGACTGTGGCACAAGCTCTGGAGCATAAGTAGGCTGCTGCATTTACCACAACCTGCTTTAGGTGCCATTGACGTAGCCCTTTGGGATATTGGCGGAAAGGTAGCAAACCTTCCAATTTACCAACTGCTGGGGGCATATCGGGAAAAGGTTAGAGCCTATGCCTCTACAATGCAGCTGACAAGCGCAGACGCTTATGTGGAACAAGCCTTACAATGGAAGGAGAAGGGCTATACAGCAATGAAGCTCCACGTTGAGGGTATCCCAGAGAGGGATTTGGTTGTCTGCAGGGCTGTAAGAAAGGCAGTTGGCGATGACATGACCCTTATGCATGACCCGGTAGGTCTCTATGACCATGGGCAGGCTCTGAGAGTTGGCAGGGAACTTGAGGAACTGAATTTCTATTGGTATGAGGAACCCCTCCCAGACACAGATATACATGGCCTTATCCAGCTTAGCAATGCCCTTGATATACCTATCGCCGGGTTAGAAGACCTACCTGGCAACTTTTACACCGCTGCCGAGTATATTACTAGTGGAGCATTGGATATAATCCGCGGTGATGTCCTGCTAAAAGGCGGCATAACATCCCTTAAGAAGATGGCTGCTTTGGCAGAAGCGTTTGGCGTTAAATGCGAAATTCATTTGAGCCTTAGTCCTGTGATGAATGCAGCCAATCTTCATGTTGCTTGCTCCATAAAGAACTGTGATTTCTATGAGTCCTTTGTGCCGGAAGAAGTCTTCAATTTTGGTGTCAAGGAGGACATAGAAATTGATAAACAGGGCTATGCTCATGTGCCCAAAGCTCCAGGACTTGGCATGGAGGTTGACTGGGATTATATAAACAAACACACGATAGCAACAATATGATGAAGGAGGAAAAGAGATGACAGACCAAAAAAGAATAGCCGTATTAGGTGGCGGCAATGGTGCTCATACTATGGCGGCTGACTTAACACTGAAAGGGTATGAGGTAAATATGTGTGAAGCTCCTGAATTTAAGGAAAGCATCAGCACTCCCCTTGAGCGACAAGCAATAGACCTTATTGATGCCTGGGGGGAGAAGCACACAGTCAAGCTAAATATGGTGACGACAAATTTTGAAGAGGCGCTAAAGGGTGTTAGCTACATCATGATGGCTGTCCCCGCTATTGGGACCAAGAGCTTTTTTAACTCAATAATGCCCTACCTGGAGGACGGACAAACGGTAATTAAATGGTCAGGAAACTTCTCTGCACTATTATTTGCCAGCATGCTGAAAGAAAAGGGTGTAAAGAAAGACATTACGCTTGCTGAGGGACATACGCTTCCCTGGGGTTGCCGGCTGGTAGCGCCGGGCACAGTACAGATAATGGTTTGGGTCATTAGGCTTTTGTTGGCCACTTTACCGGCAAAGAACATAGATAGGGTAATGGATGACGTAAAGAAAATGTATCCCGTAGTTGCTGGTGAGAATGTTCTGGCTACTACCCTGAACAACCTAAACCCGGTTGTCCACCCCGTCGGTACCGTTATGAACGCAGGTTGGATTGATACTGTGGGCAAAGACTTTTACTTTTACCGGGATGGGAATACCCTGTCAATATCCAGGGGGATTAAAGCGGTTTTTGAAGAGGTATCCAAGGTAGCCAATGCCATTGGTGTAAAAATGACTGAATACCCGGAAGAGGATTTCTGGAAAAAGAGCGCCATAATGTCAACCTACGTCAGGGCTTCCTTTGATAAGGAAGGTTGTGTGGCAAAGATATCAGGTCCATCATCGGTGAAGAGCAGGTATATAACTGAGGATGTTCCCTATGGGCTAGTGCCCATTGCCGAACTGGCGCGCAAGTTCAATGTGGCTACCCCGCTTGTTGATGCCGTAATTGAGCTTGCCTCAGTAATAAACCAGACGGATTACCGGGAAGAAGGTATGTCACTTGAAGAGCTAGGAATAGCGGACCTAAGTAAAGAGGAGCTACAGAGGGTACTGGAAACAGGTAAGTGAAAGAGTGTATGTCGTCTGCAAGAGTGGGCCATTCTGGACTCGAACCAGAGACCTCAGTCTTATCAGGACTGCGCTCTAACCAACTGAGCTAATGGCCCCACAAATCGAAGGTAATTCTAGGATAAAAGACAGGAAAAATCAAGCGTCTGCACTAGACAAGCCTAGTCTTTACCTCTCATCCCGAAGTGGGCAAAAGCCAGGTTGACCAAGCCAACGAAGTCCACCACGGCAAAGATGATGGTGCGACTTGAAGAGGTATCCCAGACAAACTCGTTCAGTAGCAGCCCAACCGTGCCCACGGCAATCAGGACGAAGCCACTAATTTTGATGAACTCTCTCACTGCTTTTCCCTCAGCCACTATAAAAAAACCTTAACCGCTGGATAGTGGAAGGAAGGAAACTACCCCGATTAAACGGGGACCGACCTAGGAGATACTCTCTCCCTAGAAAGGAGGTGATCCAGCCGCAGCTTCCGCTACGGCTACCTTGTTACGACTTCGTCCCAATCATCGACCCCACCCTCGGCGACTGCCTCCCGGCAAGCCGGGTTAGCCCATCGACTTCAGGTGTTGCCAACTTTCATGACGTGACGGGCGGTGTGTACAAGGCCCGAGAACGTATTCACCGCAGTATGCTGACCTGCGGTTACTAGCAACTCCGGCTTCATGCAGGCGAGTTTCAGCCTGCAATTCGAACTGAGACCGCCTTTGAGGATGGGCTCCGCCTCGCGGCATTGCGACCCATTGTGCCGGCCATTGTAGCGGGTGTGTAGCCCAAGGCATAAGGGCCGTGCTGACTTGACGTCATCCCCACCTTCCTCCCCGTTTTGCAGGGCAGTCTCGCCAGAAAAAGTAACTGGCAACGAGGGGTGCGCTCGTTACAGGACTTAACCTAACACCGCACGGCACGAGCTGACGACAGCCATGCAGCACCTGTATCGGCTCCTGACTTAACAGGTGGTTCCCCTTTCAGGTCACTACTTCCGATATGTCAAGCCTT
>JAUWIX010000006.1 GCA_030608005.1 Dehalococcoidia bacterium | reverse complement strand
GTCAGTATTTGCAGCCTTCGCTAAAGCACCACAAAGTTGTGAGATATGTCTCCCCACAGGAATTTGAAGAATATCAAAATGCGGGAAGGAAAATGGGGTTCGTCTCTGTTATTTCTGGACCCCTGGTGCGCAGCTCCTTCCATGCTGCTGAGGTATATCTCTCGGCAGCCCAAACAGTTAGGTAGAAGTTTGAAAAACTGGGTTATGGTTGGAATGATAACTACTGCGCTGACCTGTCAGCAGGGAGGGGCAGTAACAAAACATTTGTCCAAAATGTATAGTTAGGGTAACAAATGCTTGATTTGTGCAGTCGGTACAAAAATGGGAACTCCGCGCTGCTGACTTTGTCCAGAGTCCTCCACTTTACAGCGAGAGACGCTCTGTACTCCAAATCTAAGCGTTTTTTGGGAGCGGTGAAGGCTTTGTGTGGGCTCTCTCTCTTTTAGTAAGGGAATAGAAAAGAGGGGCTTCGCCCCTCTTGGACACCCCGATAGGGGGGATATATAATAGGAATAGGTAAATGGGGGTAAGTTATGAGTAGGATAACAAAGAATATAATACATTTTCATATAGATAAAGTCGAAGATCTCGGAGGTTTCTCGCCTGTAAATGTGCCACCTGGTCATTATTTTTGGCTTTTAACCAGAGCATCGATTACTTCTGATGAACCTGAGTTTTACAAATACATAGAACATATATCGAATTACTTTTTCAACAGGGTTGGTGTTTTACAAAACGCTGTCTATCAATTCTTGATTCTTATACATAAGGACCTAAGCGCAGACCTATATATAAACGATTTCCCGGTTGAAATTGAGATTATGGCTAAGCGCGATATGCAAAAAATGGTACCTGTATCACAGAGAGATATTGCAGATATACGAAGGTTGAAATTCCCAAATATTGAAATACTTGAAATAGATAAAGTAATTTATTGTTTTAAAGGAAACTGGAAGTTCGGGCTTTTCTTTGATTTGACGCGTGAATTGGATCCCGACGAAATGGCTTTGACTTTAGGGAAATTACATCGCTATTTATTATTCCAATATGTCTATGAAGTTTTAGAGAATGAAATACAGTTTGAAGAAATGATAAAAGATGGTTGGTTTCCCTTTATAGAAATTATTGGGGGTGAATATAAAGCTTTAAGTGAGGCTTACCAAGATAAATTCGATTTTGAGAACAGGATCGAAAAGCTTGTTGATAGCTTTAATAAAGCACGAATTGAGAAAATAACAAATAAATGGTGGAAAAACCAAGTATTTATAGATAAGAAGAATATCTTGCAAGCCGGAATTAATGCCTTTCTGCGCGGTGATAATGACGGTTATATCAACTGTATCAATACTCTTTTACCGCAAGTCGAAGGTATTATTAGGCTTCAGTATTTTGCTGATACTGGCAAAGGCCGGGTTAAGGGGAAAAAATTATTATCGTATCTTATTGAAAAGGGAAAGGAAAAATCTGGCTCTAGTGAGTCATTATTCCTACCGCTACATTTCTTCAAGTATCTTAATGAAGTCGTTTTTTCGGACTTTGATCTTGAAACTGGAAAAGTTGATTTATCACGCCATAGTTTAAGCCATGGTGTTGCTCAAGCGGAGGCTTATACAAAAACAAGGGCTTTACAAGCGATTTTAGTTTTAGATCAAATATATTTCTATCTTTAATTAATTGAGGCTGATTTTGGAAGAGAGCAGTGTCTTACACAACATACGCATCCTGGACTTCACCTGGGTGCTGGCGGGACCCTATGCCACCCGAATCATGGCTGATTTTGGCGCCGAGGTGATTAAAATCCAGCCACTTGTGCCTGAGGAAGAAGATACCTTCAGCCGCGGCTACTATAACACCTGGAACCGCAATAAGCTGGGTGTCACCCTGAACCTAAGTAAACCGCAAGGTGTAGCTCTTGCCAAAAAGCTGGTGGCTATAAGTGACGCCGTGGTGGAGAACTTCACCCCCAGGGTGATGGCTAACTGGGGGCTTGATTATGATAGCCTCAAAAAGGTGAAGCCCGACCTTATTATGCTCAGTATGTCGACTATGGGCGGTAGCGGACCTTGGCGCCACTATGCTGGCTTTGGTCCTACAGTTCAAGCCTTTTCCGGCATAACCTATCTCACCTCCTACCCTAGCAAGCCACCGCTGGGCTTGGGCTCTTCTTACGCCGACCATATAGCTGGGCTGCTCGCTTGTTTAGCCCTGCTTGGGGCTTTGGAATACCGGCAGAGGACGGGAGAGGGACAATATATTGATGTCTCCCAGGTAGAGGCGATGTCCAGTTTATTGGGTGACGCCATTCTGGACTATACGGTTAATGGTAAAGAGGCGGAGCCGGTGGGCAATAGCTCTGCTGAGGCGGCGCCTCATGGTGTCTATCGCTGCCGCGGTGACGACCGATGGTGTGCCATTGCCGTGTTCACTGACGGCGAGTGGCAGGGATTTAAGCTGGCTTTGGGCAACCCGCCGTGGGCTGAGGGTAGGAGGTTTGCTTCTTTAGCCGCTCGTCTGAAGAATAGTGAACAGCTGAACCGGCTGGTGGAGGGGGGGACCAAGGAGCACACCGCTGAGGAGGCGATGGCTCTGCTTCAGGAGCGGGGGGTGGCAGCCGGGGTGGTGCAGGATGCCAGCGATTTAGCCCAAGACCCTCAGCTAAAACAGCGTGGCTTCTTCATTGAGCTTGACCACCCTGAATTGGGCAAGACCATATCTGATGCCGTGCCAATAAAGCTATCTGATACCCCGGCAAGGTATACTCGGGCAGCCCCCGTTTTGGGTCAGGACAATGACTACATTTATGGTGAGCTACTTGGTATGAGTGAAGATGAGCTGGCTGAGCTTAGGCAACAGGGGATAATATAAAGAGTGTTTCTCTACGCTACAAGATAAGGAGGCATTATGTTGTTTAAGAAGGTGCATGTTTTCAGAATTAAGCCCGAGCAGGAGCTAGTCAGCGAGATAGCCTGCTACTGCCGCCAGAACGGTATCTCCTCTGGGGTGGTCATTGGTATCATAGGCTCTGTGGAGAGTGCTAGTTTGAACTTCCTGAGGGAACTCCCAGGCAAATATGAGACAAAGGAGTACCAGGGACCCCTAGAGATTGTCTGCGCCCAGGGTTCGGTAGCTCTTAAGGATGCTGAGCTAATCACCCATGTGCATATACAGCTTTCCAGTCCTGATGAATGCCGAGGGGGACACCTTGTTGAGGCTAAAGTATTTTCCACTGCTGAAGTAGTAATAGCCGAGCTTGACTATCAGCTTCACCGTTACCCTGACTCCTATACTGGGCTCAATGAGTTGCAGTTTTGATTATTGATGCTTGAAGCAGAGGATAATATAGATTAGTTATCAATCCGATAAAATCCGAAAGGGGGTATCAATGCCCACAAGGAAGCAGGGAAGAGAAAGCCAGTTTCAACTCCTGGGCTGGGTGCTTTTCCTGGTGTGTAGTATCCTTTTCATTGTTGATAGTGTAGCTGCTGGGAGTCCTTTGGGATTAGCTGGCAGTGTTACTTTTTTCCTGGGCTGTGTTGTTTTTCTTATTCCCTTCGCTTGGAAAGGGTGATGAACCGGGTCATAGGGCGTTATTTGAGCGGCTGGCAGTGGGGGCAGAAGTAGCTGCCCCGATTGCGGACGGGGATGCGCTGGAGTAGGGTGCCGCAGACAGGACAGGGCTGGCCACCCCGATGGGCAACCTTAAACTGAAACTGAGCAGTGCCCAGTTCACCGCCGGGGCGAAGGTAGGTATCTACACTGGCTCCTTTATCGTTAATCGCTGACCACAGCACCTGTTGAATGGTGCTATGAAGACACTCCACCTCTTGTTGAGACAGGCTTTTTCCCGACCTTAGTGGGTGGATTCTGGCAGAAAATAAGGCTTCATCGGCATACATGTTGCCGATGCCAGCAACCAAGCTTTGGTCGCAGAGCAGAGCCTTTATTGGTGCCGTGCGCTTACTCAGGCGCTGAGCCAGAACCTCGGGGCTAAAGTCAGCCTCCAGCGGTTCAGGACCAAGCTTACCAACAATGCTATTCTTATCCTCCACCAGCCACATCCTCCCCAGCTTGCGCGGGTCGCGGAAGTAAAGTTCGGTTCCACCATCTAGGTGAAGTATGGCACGGATAAACTTATTAGGTTCAGAAGAGGTTGGCTTCAATAGTAGTGAGCCACTCATCTTTAGGTGGACGATTAACACCTCACCGCTGGTTAAGCCTAGGATAAGATATTTACCTCGCCGAGCCACCTCAGTTATCCTTTGCCCGATGAGGCGGGAGCGAAATTCCTCCGCCGAGGGCTGGCGCACTATCCCCTCCCAGAACAGGATGACGCCAGTAACAGGATGCCCAATTAGGTAAGGTAGCAGCTCATTCTTTATCGTCTCTACCTCAGGTAGCTCAGGCACTTTTTCCTTCATCCACTAGTTTTCTGAACTTATAAAGCCTTTTATCTTTTTCAGCAAGAGAGAAGAGGTTAACTTCAGCCACAACATTCAAAAGCTTGCTTTCTTTCATTTCGTGCTCATCTATGGCTAGAATCCCATCTGCTTTCAGAATCCTAGCTGCCTCCTTCAGGCAGCCAACTTTATCAAACTCGTGGAAGGCGTCGTTTATGAAGATAAGGTCTATCGCTTTATCTGGTAACCCCGTTGCACAGCAATCTGCATGCATGACACTTATGTTCTTGGGGCCTCCTATTGCTATCCTGGCCGCAACAATGGCTGTGTGTAAGGGATGAATATCCAGGGCACATACTTTGCCTTCTGGCCCTACTATCCTCGCGGCGAGAATCGTGAAGCGACCGGGACCACAGCCAAGGTCCACAATAACCTGCCCCTCTTTAACCCCTGCTTTCTTCAGTTTCTCCCTTCGCTTACTAGACGTCTCATATATGGTGAATATCCACATCCAAAACATGAAAATCATGAAAAGATACAGCCAGATGCTGCCCGTTGGTTTATGGTATATATACTTTAGAACCAAATAGGACAAGATTGCTAACAGCAGAAGAATTCCTATACCTATTAGAACCCAGTGCACTGTTTGTATATTCAATTTATCCTCCTTATTCCATTTCTCCCCAGTTGGTGCCGGCCTTGATGTCCACTTTTAGCGGAACGCTTAGCTCCAGAGCAGTGGACATTATTTCAGGAACCATTTGTCGCATCTCTTCCAGCTCAGCCTCGGGCACCTCAAAGATAAGCTCATCATGCACCTGAAGCAGCATCTTACTTTTCAGTTGGCGTTGAGCTATCTCCCGGTCTAGATTTATCATCGCCACTTTTATGATGTCGGCGGAGGTACCCTGTACCGGCATATTTATTGCCATTCGTTCGGCGGCTTCCCTTACCTGCCGGTTAGATGAATTGATTTCGGGGATGAAACGCCTTCTGCCGAGGAGGGTTTGAACATAGCCTACTTCCCTTGCCTGTTCTTTGGTAGATTCAAGGTATTGCTTTACCCCGGGGTATTTTTCAAAGTAAGCGGTGATGAACTGGGCGGCTTCCTCCCGTGATAGCTCTGTTGCCTGCTCCAGCCCGTAGTCGCTCATGCCATAGATGACGCCAAAATTGACAGTTTTAGCTACCCGGCGCATATCTGGAGTTACCTGAGAGGGTTCTACGCCGAAGACCTGGGCAGCGGTGGCGGCATGAATATCCTCGTCTCGGTGGAAGGCAGTTAGCAGGCTTTTATCCTGAGACAGGTGAGCCAGGGCGCGGAGGTCAATCTGTGAGTAGTCAGCAGCTAAAAGATATGACCCCGGTGGGGCAATAAACGCCTGCCTGACCTTCTTCCCCAGCTCGCCGCGGACGGGGATATTTTGCAGGTTTGGCTCGCTGGAGGAGAGCCGTCCGGTAGCCGTCCGTGTCTGATTAAAGCTGGTGTGCACCCGCCCTGTTTTAGGGTTGATTAGGCTGGGCAGGGCATCAATGTAGGTTGACTTGATTTTGCTTAATTGACGGTAGTCAAGGATGAATTCTATTACTGGGTGGCTCCCGCGGAGCTCCTCTAGCACTGATGCCCCGGTAGAGTAGCCACCTTTAGTTTTGCGAGCTGGCGGTAGTCTAAGCTCCTCAAACAGAACGGAACTTATTTGTTGAGGTGAGTTTATATTGAACTGGTGACCAACACTGTTATATATCTCAGCCTCCAGCTTTAGTAACTGCTTACCTAGGCGGTGTGACATCTGCCTTAGCAAGTCGGTATCTAGGGCAACTCCGTTCCTTTCCATATGGATTAGCACTGGCATCAATGGTAGCTCAACCTCGGAGAAAAGTTGCCAAAGTCCCTGCTGGTGAAGCTCTGCCTCTAGCACTTTGGCCAGTCGCCCGGTCATATCGGCGTCAGCGCAGGCATAGTCGGCGGCGCGGGTGAGCTCTACCTGGGACATGGAAATCTGCTTAGCCCTAGAGCCTATCAGGTCAGTGATGGGTGTCATTTCAATAGCCAGCTTGCTGAAGGCGAGGGCTTTTAGCCCCAGTGATTTCTCACCCAGCAAATAGGCAGCGAGCATTGAGTCAAAGGTCAAGTTTTTAACCGTTACTCTATATTCAGCCAGCACCTCTATATCATACTTGCCGTTGTGAGCCAGCTTGGCTAAGGTATTGTCTTCCAGGGGTGGCTTGAGCCATGCTATAACCTGTTCCAGCGGCAGTTGCTCTACTTGCTCCCAGCCGACATGACCAACGGGAATGTAGTAGGCTTCGCCCGGAGCCGGCGATAAAGATATGCCCACTAGCTGGGCTGACATCGGGTCTAGGCTGGTTGTCTCCAGGTCAAAGGCAAAGGACTTAACCGCTGACAAGCGGTTTAGCAGCTCATCAAGGGCTGAGGTGGTATTTACGATATGGTAGTCTCCTTGAGGTGGCTTAGTTTCAACTTGAGTTTCAATTTCAGGCAGTTTAGATAGCAGGCTGGCAAACTCAAGCTCGCGGAAGAGCTCAGCTACCTGATGACGGTCATACTGGCCGAGCCGGCAGTCATCAAGGTTTAGACTAACCGGTGTCTGGGTAACGATGGTCGCCAGCTCCTTGCTCTGGCGGGCAATGGCTTCATTTTCTCGCAATAGAGCCTGGAGTTTGGCTGGAGTTACCTGGTCTATATGCTCATAAATTTGCTCTATAGAGCCAAATTGCTTCAGCAGTTTAGCTGCGGTTACTGGACCGATACCGGACACGCCGGGGATATTATCTGAGGGGTCACCCATCAGCCCCTTGAGGTCGGCAATCTGCTCCGGCTTGACGCCATACTTCTGGCTTACCGCCGTTTCGTCATAGAGCATGGTGTCGCTAAAGGCTCGCCCCGGTCTGGGGTAAAGCACCCTTACCCGTGCCGATACCAGTTGCATGGTATCGGCATCACCGGTAACGATGATGGCATCAATGTCCTGGTTGCTGGCTTGCTGGCTGAGGGTGCCTAAAACATCATCTGCCTCATAACCTTCGAGCTCAAAGATGGGGATGTGGAAGGCTTCCACTAGCTGCCTTACCCGCCCCAGTTGATTGACCAGTTCGTCAGGGGTTGGGGGTCGCTGTGCCTTATACTGCTCAAACATTTGGTGCCTGAAGGTAGGACCTTTCATATCAAAGGCGATGGCATAATGGGTGGGTTTTAGCTCATTTATTACCTTGAGCAGCATCAGGGCAAAGCCGTAAACGGCGCTGACCATCTCGCCGGTCTTGCTCACGGTGAGCGGTGGTAAGGCGTGGAAGGCGCGGTGAATCAGGGCATTACCATCAAACAGCACCAGCAGCGGCTTCTTCATACCTTAATTATAGCAGAGTGGGGGTCATGGCAGAAGGAGGGCAGAATTCGTAGTGTCAGGCAAAGATTGTGCACTCTTAATCAGGTAATGAAAGAGAAAGTTCTTTAGCGTATTCGTAAGAAATTATATCCCCGTCTTTACATTTTTTGTAGCAGCTTTCCGCCTATGACTTTTCTATCTTCTCGACCTCAATGGTGCATTCGGTTACTAGGACGGCAAAAGCGCCCAGGGCAGCCAGAACCGGGGCTGCCCTAATTCCTACTGCCGCCGCTGGTGCCCCAATTGACAGTGGAATCTCCAGTACCGTTCGCCCTTCGTGGAGCACGCGCACTCTTCTGATGTTACCTTCATGTACCAGCTGCTTAACCTTATCAACCAGCTGGCTTCCTGATACGGTGAATTTTTCATTAGTGGTCATTTCCGACCTCCTTATATTCTAATTTTGGCTCAAGGGTTAAAGGTTAGCTGGCAGAGCCTTGAGGATAGCATCGGTTATATAGGCTACTTTCTTGTCACTTTCTGTCTTACGGATGGTGTAACTGAAGTTGAATTCACAAAATGGGCAGGGGGTTACTATCGGGCTCACCGGGGCTTGGTCTAAGATGCTGGTGGCTAGCTTTAGGGAAAGGTTGCGGTAGACTGACCTTACTGCTGCCCCTGCCCCACAGCAGAGGGCGTTCTCTCTATTTTCTGGTATCTCGTTCACCTTTATCCCGCATAGCCCTAGAGCTTCCCTTGGTTCATCATAAAAGCCCTCCAGCCTTCCCAGTCGGCATGGGTCATGGTAGGTTACCTCCGTTCCCTTTTCTTCCAGTTTTATCCCCCTTTCCTTCAATAGGGAGGGTAATAGCTGGATGATATGCGTTACCTCAAAGTCTATACCACCCAGGAGCTTGGGATAGAGCCATTTAAAGCAGTGATAGCAGCCAGCACAGACAACGATGAGCCTCTTAATGCCCAGTTTCCTGAATCTATCAGCGTTTTCCTGGAATTTTTCTCGGGCAAGGTCAAGCCTTCCCACCTCATGATAGTAAATCCCGCAGCACCCCTCATCCCTTAACATCATAAAGTCAACGCCTAGCTTTTTCAGCAGCAGGTAGGATGAGGTGGCGGCATCCTTGACCAGATAGGAGGCTAGGCAGCCAACAAAGAGCAAGGTGCTTGATTCACGGGTGGGGAATTCCTCAGGCAGCCAATCAAGCCTCCTTGCCGGGTCTCCATTTACCGCATTCCCCAGCCTTTGCATTCCCTCAATAATCTTATTATGCCCCTCCAGTGGTCCTAGCCCTCTTCTTACCAACTCTATTCTGGACTGAGTAACAATCTCCGGGACATCTATATTATAGGGGCAAGCATTAAGGCAAAGGTGGCATTCGGGGCAGTTATAGATGCCTTCCATCATCTGGGGGGTAACCTCTCCCCCCTGAAATATCTTCTTGGCGGCTTTAATCCTGCCTATAGGCGAAAATTCTTCCTCTTGGGTGGCATTATAGGTGGGGCAAACCTCCAGGCAGGCCCCGCATTCATCGCATTGCTCCAACTGCTCTATTAGCTCTCTCATAATCTCTCCTAACTGCAGGCATATTAGATTTGTTACCTCTATTGTGTCAAGCGTTCTGAATAAGTTTACCCATTCCTCTATTCAATGATTATCCTTTCGTGATATACTTTAGACTATGAAAGGGAAAGACCTACTCTCAGTAGCTGACCTCGGCGGTGAGGATATTCGCTTGCTCATATCAGATGCCATTGATATGAAAGCCCAGGGTTGGCTCTCCATACTCAGTGGGAAGACGCTGGCGATAATGTTTGAGAAGCCCTCACTGCGGACTCGGGTTAGCTTTGAGCTAGCTATGCGACAGTTAGGCGGAGAGACCGTTTATCTGTCTCCGGCTGAGGTTGGTCTGGGGGAGCGGGAGTCAGTTCCAGATGTGGCTAGAGTGCTCAGTCGCTATGTAGATGCCATCGCCGCCCGCACCTTTTCTCACCAGACATTAGAGGTTCTAGCCGGTTATTCCAGTGTGCCAGTGATAAACGCCCTCTCTGATTGGGAACACCCCTGTCAGGCTCTGGCTGACCTGCTTACCATTTATGAGAAGAAGGGGGAACTCCAGGGTTTGACCTTAGCCTTCGTTGGCGATGGTAACAATGTGGCTCGCAGTCTTATGCTGGCGGCTTCGCTTACCGGGATGAATTTCAGGATAGCCACTCCCTCCGGGTATGCTATTGAAGACGATATATTCAATCTGGCTCAGAATAATGCCCTCAGCGCTGGTGGTGAAATATTCTATACTGACGACCCCCGCCAGGCGGTTACCGGGGCTGATGTAGTTTATACTGATGTGTGGGCAAGTATGGGGCAGGAGGCTGAGGCTGAAGCCCGACGCCAGATATTTGCCGGCTACCAGGTGGATGGTGAACTACTGTCCTTAGCCAGGGAAGATGCCATATTTATGCACCCCTTACCTGCTCATCGTGGTGAGGAGGTAGCCGAGGGGATTTTAGATACTCCCCAGTCAGTGGTTTTTGACCAGGCTGAAAACAGGTTACACATGCAGAAAGCGCTGCTGGCAGGAATACTGGGCGGTCTGGAGATTCCACTGGCTGGCTATCGTTAGGAGGCTGGTATGTATATCTTGAGGTCTATAATAAACCGGGGCTGGTGCCCCATCTTAATCACAGCACTGGCGGTGGTTGGTTATATCGTTCCGTGGCCAATTGAAGCTTTAGCCCCGGTGCTGGTTATTATCCTGGTCATTGGCTTGGTGGTGGGGGCAAGTGGCGCTAAAGAGAAGCAATTGGAAAGTTTATCGCTCAGGCTAAAGGAGCTAGCCGGACATTTCAATCGCCGGTTTATGGGTGATTCTTCACTGTCTATCTTTGTTGTTATCCGTAGTCTGCTCACCAGCGATAATGCCAAAGTCTGGGCTTGGGCTCGGGAGTGTGAGGTGGCACAGCGCATTTTCAATACCTGGTGTAGCAGCTTTGTCACCCGGCTGGAGAGCGATATCAGAAGCCGACGGTTTGATGCTTACCTGCGTACCAGTTTAAATGAGCTGTGGCTGGTAAACACTCATTACTATGAATTTGTCGAGCAGTTCTGTGAGGTAGCGGAGAAGGTTGAGCTTCCACGGGAAACCATAGACCTGTATAATCGGCTGGTGATGGAATACAACGCCTTTGTTCAGGACTTCAGGGATAATATCGGCGAGCTGAGGAGGTTTACCAGAACAGAGGTTGAGCCCCCCAGCGTCAATTTTGCTAAAGAGTTACCGGTGGCAAAGTAATTATTATTTATCTACCTCACCCCCTTAATCCCCCTCTCCTTCACAAATTCACAAAGGAGAGTCAAAGAGAGGCGAAGCCTCTCTTATAAAAACTCTTCCCCTTCCCCTTATTAAGGGGAAGGGGATAAAGGGGATAGGGTTAATAAAGATAAAGGGTGAGGGGTTGAGATAAGTGTTATGCGTAGAGTAGCCTTGCCCTGTGGGATAGCGGGCGGAGTTTGGGGTCTTCTGGCTCCTGTTCTAGTGCTACTGCCTGTTGTTACAGTAGGAGTCACACCCCCATTCCCTGGTGGGGTTGGGGAGGAGAAGATGGTGAGTATGGTGGAGGCGGGTACAGCTGGTGATACCCTGCCTGTCCTGTCTTTCATATCCCTGATGGGTGTGCTCGGACTTCTGGCGATAGTATTGAGCCAGAGGAGGCCTCGCCTAGGGGGACCCTTCCTGTGGACGAGCGCCATAGCTATGCTGGCGGTCAGCCTCGTTAGCATATTCAGCCTAGGTCTGCTTTTCCTCCCTGCTTCAGTATTGTTACTGGTGGCTGCCATTGGTCTGAAAGGAGAGTCAAAAGAGAGGCGAAGCCTCCAAATATATTATAGGGAGTTTTAGAGGGACGAAGTCCCTCTTCTACAGCTGTTTCCCCCTTCCCCTTACCAAGGGGAAGGGGGATTAAGGGGGATGGGGTTAATAAAATATGAGCAAACCGATTGTGGCTATTATCGGCAGACAGAATGTGGGTAAATCTACCCTGCTAAATCGCTTGGCGGGCAAGCCAATAGCTATCGTGGCTGACTTGCCAGGGACCACCCGCGACCGTATATTTGCTGATGTTTCCTGGCAGGGGGCTGAATTTACCTTAGTTGATACCGGCGGTCTGGAAGTGAGACCCCAGTCTCCTATTGCTCGAGGAGTCAGGGGGCAGGTAGAGGTGGCTATTGCTGAGGCTGATGTTATTATTTTTATGGTGGACACTAGGGATGGAGTGGTGCCCTCTGACCTGGAAATAGCTCAGATGCTTCGTAGTTCAAGCAAGCCCATAGTATTGGTGGCTAATAAGGCGGATAATGCCAGGCTTGAGAGCGGGGCAGTAGAATTTTATCAGTTAGGGCTTGGTGAGCCATTTGCCATTAGTGCCTATCATGGCCGGGGCACCGCTGAGCTGCTGGATAAGGTTATCCCCCTGCTACCGACCCCTTCAGTGGTTGAGGCTGAGGCGGAGGTTATGAAGCTGGCTATTGTCGGTAGACCTAACGTGGGTAAGTCAACGCTTCTTAATGCCCTTTTGGGTGAGGAGCGGGCTATTGTTGATGAGCTCCCTGGGACTACTCACGATGCTATAAATACCCTGCTTGACTTTGATGGTCAAAGTGTGATACTTATTGATACCGCTGGAATCAGGCGGCGGGGCCGGTGGGGGATGGGAGTCGAGCGGTATAGCTTAATTCGTGCCCTGCGGGCTATTGACGATGCTGATGTAGTTCTGCTGGTACTTGACGCCACTGAACTGCTTACAGCTCAAGACAAGCATGTTGCTGGTTATGTTCAGCAGGCGGCTAAAGGGGTGGTATTGGTAGTCAATAAGTGGGACCTGGTTGCGAGCAAGAATGAAGCTGAATGTAATAGGTATATCAGGAGCCAGCTCAGGTTTATGTCCTATGCGCCGCTGATGTATGTTTCAGCTAAGTTGGGGCAGGGGGTGGATAAGGTGATGCCTCAGGCGTGTCAGGTATATCAGGAGAGGCTCAAACGACTACCTACCACTGTAGTTAATAGTGTGGTCCAGCAGGCGGTAGCTGCTCATAATGTGCCCCGAAGGGGCAGCAAGCAGCTCAAGATTTTATATGCTACCCAGGCTGAGGTTAACCCACCAACCTTCGTCTTTTTTGTCAACGACGCTAAGTTGATACATTTTTCCTACCAACGCTATCTGGAGAACAAGCTACGCCAGTCATTCGGCTTCACTGGCACTCCGTTTCGTTTTGTCTTTAAAACCAGAGGTAAGCCATGATAATTGCCAAGTTTGTAGCTGTAGTTGTTCTTGGTTACCTTTTGGGTTCTATTCCCTTTGGTATGTTGGTAGGCAGGCGGCAGGCTAAGGTGGATGTCAGACAGTATGGTAGTGGCAAGACAGGGGCAACTAATGTGCTCCGAACCGCTGGTCGTAAGTCAGCAGCTTTGGTGGTTGTCTTGGATGTATTAAAGGGAGTGCTGGCGGTGGTATTTGCCGGGTTGATAGTCGGTAGAGGCTACCTGGTAGTGGGCGGCTTTGGATTAGGCTCGCTGGTTGCTCAGGTTCTGGCAGCGTTAGCGGCTGTAGCTGGACATAATTGGTCGGTATTCCTCAGATTTCATGGGGGTAGGGGCGTTGCCACCTTCTTCGGTGGGTTAATCGCCTTATGTCCGGTAGCAGCACTATTTGGCGGCGAGGTTTTGATTGTAGGTGCCGGCTTAACTAGGTTTGCATCTCTGGGCTCTATTGCTGGGGCAGTAGGCACCTATGCCATATTAGTCCCGCTTACCATTATGAACGGCTTCCCTATAGAGTACCTGTTTTATGCTCTGGTGGGTGTAGTAGTGATTTTTGTTATGCACCGGGATAACATTGCTCGATTGCTATCGGGCAAAGAGCGCAAGCTCGGCGAGAAGGCTGAAAAGGGAGAATCGCCTCCCTCTAACCACATAGAGGGCGCGGGATAAGAAATGCCCAAGGTTGCCATTATTGGTACCACTACCTGGGGGATAACCCTGGGAGTGGTATTAGCACGTAGGGGGGTTGAGGTCAGGCTGTGGGCACGGACAGAGCAAGAGGCTACTGAACTGAGAAATGCCAGATATCATTCCCGCTCGCTTTCTGGTATTATCTTGCCTCCTCAGCTATCAATTACCAGCTCATTAAGTGAAGCCTTAGCTCATGCCAAGGCAGTAATCCTGGTTGTGCCATCTCAAAGGATGCGGCAGAACATAAAATCAGTTGCCCCCCACCTCGATGGTTCAATATTGATAGTGAGTGCCGCCAAGGGTCTGGAGATTGATAGTAACAAGCGGATGTCTCAGGTAATTGCTGATGAGATAAACCCTGATTTTCGGTCTAATATTTGTGTTCTTTCCGGACCTAATTTGTCACGGGAGATCCTCCACGACCTGCCTGCGGTTGCAGTGGTGGCTGCCTGGAACGGGGCTGTAGTCAGAAAGGCTCAGAGGCTGTTAAATACCCCCAACCTTTGTCTATATATCAATACTGATGTCATAGGGGTGGAGCTGGGGGGAGCATTAAAGAATATTATCGCTCTGGGTGCTGGCATAGCTGACGGGCTAGGCTATGGTGATAATGCTAAGTCGGCTTTAATCACCCGTGGTCTGACCGAGATAACGGCTCTAGGAGTTACCCTTGGGGCAAATCCACTCACCTTTTCTGGGTTAACTGGCTTGGGTGATTTAATCGCTACCTGTGCTAGCCCGCTAAGTCGTAATCACTATGTGGGGGTGGAGTTAACCAAGGGGCGCTCGCTAGAGGAGATAATCAAATCAATGAACGGTGTAGCTGAGGGAGTAAGTACTACCATTGTTGCCCGCAATCTAGCCCAGCAGTTTGGGCTGGAGATGCCTATTACTGAGAAGATTTATCAGGTACTTTACCAAGGGCTTAGCCCTCGTCAAGCGGCATTGGAGCTGATGGAAGCTGAGACCAGCCATGAGCTGGCGGGTCGGAAGTGGAAATTGTTCTCCTTGTTTAAGCGCTGAAGCTGTCCGACTAGCCCAAAAGCCAATATTTTTAGAGACCCCGCTGAGAAAAGCCCCTCAATTTTTCCGGATTTGGCATATTGGTTGGACTTAGGCTGTCGCCCAGCTCCCGGAGTAATTGGTGCTGTTTTTCAGTTAGTGAATCAGGGGTAACTACAAATAGCCTAACTAGCTGGTCGCCGCGCCCCCTTCCACGCAAATGGGCAATGCCCTGACCTTTAAGCCTGAAGACTTGCCCCGTTTGACTGCCGGCTGGGACCTTGAGCTTGGTTTTACTGCCCAGGGTGGGCACCTCTACCTCGGTGCCCAAAGCAGCTTGAGCAAAGTTGATTGGCAGCTCATAGAGGATGTCGTCATTATATCGGGTGAAGAATTCGTGCTTTTTAACTGACAGGGTGATGTAGAGATTGCCTGGGGAGCCACCCCTTGTCCCAGCTTCACCCTCACCACTGAGGCGCATTTGAGAGCCATTATCCACCCCAGCCGGGATTTTAACCAAAATATTACGCTTGCGCTTCTCTTTACCTGTGCCTCGGCACTGGGGACAAGGCTCGGTGATAATTCTGCCTTCACCCTGGCACTGCTCGCAGGCAGTGGTGTGGGTGAAACGCCCGAAGAGGCTCTGCTGCACCCGGCGCACCTGCCCAGTGCCATTACAGTTGGGACATCGGGTGGGCGAACTACCTGGCTTGCAGCCAACACCCTGGCATAATGAGCAGTTCTCGGTGCGCGATATGGTTACCTCCCTTTCACAGCCCAGGGCTGCTTCCTCAAAGGTGATGGTAATCCTGTAGCTGAGGTCAGCACCACGCTGTGGTGCTTGGCGGGCAGCAGCTGCCCCGCCAAAGAAGGCGTCAAAGATATCACCAAAGCCACCAAAGTTGAAGCCCTCAAAGCCTCGCCCGAAAAGTCCCTCAGCACCACCATGCCCAAAGCGGTCATAAGCAGCACGCTTATCCCGGTCAGAGAGCACTTCATAGGCTTCGTTTACCTCTTTGAATCTTTCCCCCGTCTTATCATCATGGTTGTGGTCAGGGTGATACTTAAAGGCTAGCTTACGAAACGCCCTCTTTATTTCCTCATCGGTGGCATTTCTGTCTATGCCGAGGACCTCATAATAATCCCGCTTTGTTGGCATATTGTTTCCTACCTCACCCCCTGTGTCCCCCTCTCCTTCTGTCTGATGTGTCATTGCGAGCCGAAGGCGAAGCAATCTTATCTTTTAGTTTGCTTCGTCGCTCCGCTCCTCGCAATGACTTCTATGCTCTAAGAGGGAGAACGGGTATGTAAGAGGGGCTCCGCCCCTCTTTAACTCTTGTTTAACCTTGCTCCGATAACACTGATTTAACGGCATTAGAAAAACTTTCTGGCGTTTGGGACGAGATGACGAAGGTCTTCTCCGGAGTTTCCAACTTTATAGCTTCATTTACAAAAGCCTGGGTTAGAGCAAAGGTTCCGTCTCTCCCCTTCCTGATGCCCCAGCCTCCGTATGTCCTTATAGGGTGAGACATTTTGTGGGGAGAGCAATTTTGTATCTTCTCCACTTCAATAACCTTACGGTAAAAAAGCCCCATTTTTATTACTAGCTTATCCTCAAACAGCTCTACCTTCATCTGAAAGAAGCTGACTATGATGCCAATGGTCAATGCGATGTAGAGGGCAAAGAGCCACCATAGCCCTCCAAGAATAATACCCGGGACTAAGCCAACGGCTAAAGCCCATAACAAAATACCACCTATAAACGGATAGTTTACATTTAGCCTTTCCTCATAAATTGGCATTGACGACATTTGTTTTCTACCTCTCCTCCGCCTCTGGCAGACTCTGTCGACCCCTTTATCCCCCTCTCCTTCAAAGGAGAGGGGGGAGGGTTTTTGGAAGAGGGGCTTCGCCCCTCTTTAACTCCTCAATTTTTTTAGAGCTATCTTTGCCTCTTTTATGACTAAATGCTCCCAAGCCTCTCTTCTTAAAAGTTCATTTAATGGTTCTATCGCCCTACTATCTCCTATGTCACCCAAAGTAATTGCAGCGTCTCTTCTTACCTGCCAATTTTTATCTTTTAATGCTCCTATTAGTGCGTCTACTACTCGCTCGTCATCTGCGAATCTGCTCAAGGCCACTGCCGCTTCCCTTCTCACATGCCAACTTTTGTCTTTCAAACATTCCAATAGAAAATCCAGTGGTGGTTCTTCATCCACTAATTCTGTATCTATAAGTCTTCCATCTTCTATCATAGCCTCGATAATTATGGGATGTAGTGAGGTAATTCCAGTATCGGGGTTATTCATTTTAAACAACTTCTTAAACTCTGAAAATTCATAAGTAACCTCAACTTTGGAAGGGACTCTTGAAAATAGCCATTTTATTAGTCCAAAGGGAAGAAAAGGATGCCCAGTTGTATCATGGACTGCACCACAAGACCTGCAATAGATACAATTATGTAGCAAGCCCCTCTGACTTTCATACCAAGGAGCGTGTACAAAATCTGCAAACTCTCTCATTGATGTTAGGTCTGCAAAGCCGGTTTTCTTACAGTTTCTACAGGTAAATTTAAGTTTCACGTTATTCCTCCTACTTAAACCTCCTTAAACTCACCCTCCACGGTGCCTTCTTCGCCTTCTTTGCCTGGTGGTGGCTGTTCACCCGGTGGAGGCTGCTCACCGGGGGGTGGTTGCTGTTTATAGATGGCAGCGCCAATCTTCTGCATAACCTCGTTTAATTCTTGCGTTGCCTGGCGGACGGCATCTATATCTGTGCCCTGTAGTGCCGAGCGTACCGCTTGAACTTTGCTTTCTACCTCCTGGTTCAAGTCTGAGGGTATCTTGTCCTTCTGCTCCCGCAGGGTTTTTTCTGCAGTATAAGCCAGGGTGTCAGCGGCATTGCGAGCTTCTACTTCCTCACGGCGTTTGGCATCCTCAGCAGCGTGTGCCTCTGCCTCCCGCTGCATCCGCTCTACCTCTTCCTTAGACAGTCCGCTGGAAGCAGTGATGGTGATTTTCTGCTCCCGACCAGTTCCCTTATCATGAGCCTTAACACTGAGGATGCCATTGGCATCAATATCAAAGCTGACCTCAATCTGGGGCAAACCCCGTGGTGCCGGCAGGATGCCATCAAGCATAAACTGTCCCAGTGTTCTATTATTAGCAGCCATAGGTCTCTCCCCCTGCAGGACATGAATCTCCACACTGGACTGGTTATCAGCCGCAGTGCTGAAAATCTGGCTCTTGGAGGTGGGGATTGTGGTATTACGAGGGATGAGGGGAGTAGCTACTGCACCCAGGGTCTCAATGCCCAGGGTGAGCGGGGTAACATCAAGCAGGAGAACATCCTTGACCTCTCCCTTGAGCACCCCCGCCTGAATAGCGGCGCCTACAGCTACTACTTCATCGGGGTTAACTCCCTTATGGGGTTCCCTACCGAAAGCTTGCTTCACCTTTTCGTAGACCAGCGGTGTTCTGGTCTGTCCGCCGACTAGAACCACCTCATCAATCTGGGCTGGGGTCTTTTCAGCATCAGCCAGTGCCTGGCGGCAAGGACCTATGCTTTTCTCTACCAGGTCCATTATCAGTTGCTCCAGCTTGGCCCGAGTAAGGGTGATGCTAAGGTGCTTGGGACCGCTGGCATCAGCAGTAATAAAGGGGAGGTTTACCTCGGTCTGCTGGACGGTGGACAACTCGCATTTAGCCTTTTCAGCGGCTTCCTTTAGTCGCTGTAGCGCCATTTTATCCTGCCGCAGGTCTATCCCCTGGTCTCGCTTGAACTCATCGCATAGCCAGTCCATAATTCTCTGGTCAAAATCATCGCCTCCCAGGTGAGTATCGCCATTGGTTGATTTGACCTGGAAGGTGCCTTCACCCAGCTCTAGGATGGATATATCAAAGGTGCCACCACCGAGGTCATAAACGGCGATAGTCTCCTCCTTCTTCTTATCCAGTCCATAGGCTAGAGAGGCGGCAGTCGGCTCATTAACTATACGCAGCACCTCCAGCCCGGCTATCTTGCCGGCATCCTTGGTCGCCTGCCGCTGACTATCATTGAAATAAGCAGGCACAGTGATTACCGCCTCAGTAACCTTCTCACCAAGGTAAGCCTCAGCATCCGTCTTAAGTTTTTGTAGAATCATAGCCGAGATTTCGGATGGGCTGTACTCCTTATTGCCCATCACTACCCAGGCATCACCATTGGCTGCCCTGGTTATCTTGAAGGGCAGTAGCTTCCTGTCATACTCCACTGTGGGCTCATCGAACTTGCGCCCTATCAGGCGCTTGATGCTGAAGATAGTGTTATCTGAGTTGGTAATAGCCTGACGCTTTGCCACCTGCCCCACCAGACGCTCGCCGTTCTTACTTATAGCTACTACTGATGGGGTGATGCGACCGCCCTCAGCATTAGGGATGATTACCGGCTCTCCTGCCTCCATCACCGCCACGCCAGAAAAGGTTGTGCCTAAATCAATACCTATAACCTTTCCCATAGTTTAATCCTCCTTCCTTTCCTCCTCTTCTCCATTGCCCACTATCACCATAGTGGGGCGAATAACCCTATCGTGTAACTGGTAACCCTTCTGTAGCTCTTCGATAACTATTCCCTCCTTACCCTTAGCATGCATCGCCGCTTCATGGAGCTTGGGGTCGAATGGTTCACCCAGTGCCTTAATCTGGGAGAGCCCCTGTGCCTCCAGGCTTGCCCAGAGCTTTCGCTCAATGAGCTTTATGCCATCTACCCAGCTAAGCTTGGCTAGCTGGGGTGGGATAGAAGTGAAGGCTCGCTCCAGGTCGTCAAGAATGGGCAGAAGGTTAAGCATAAGTATAGCGTTGGCGAACTTACCGATTTCCTCCTTTTCTTGCTCACTGCGCCGCTTGTAATTAATGAAGTCCGCCTGGGCTCTCTGCCAGTTAGCCAGATAGCCTTCTGCCTTTCCCTTTTCCTCAGCCAGGATTTTCTTCAGTGTCTCTACATCCTCTACCTCAGTGACCCCTTGCTCTACCTCCTTGTTTTGATCTTCCTCTGGCTCCTGTTGTGTCATTATTACTTACTCCTTATCAATCAACATGGTATAGATTTCCCTGTTGTGGGCTTTCTCTCATATAGCTCGGCTATCAGTTGGCTCAGCACTGAGGATAGATAGCCTACGGCGGAGATAGTTCGGGCATAGGGCATGCGGGTGGGACCGACCACACTTATAATGCCAACGGCTTCTTCAGGCAGCCCATATTGGCTGATTACCACGCTGCAATCCTGGATAGCCTCTGCCTTATTCTCCTTACCTATGATTACTTGCACCCCTTGGCTATCTATCTCCTCTGGGGCGATGGTCCTCAGCAGGTTTCTGCAATCAACTAATTCCATTAGGGCTAGCACCCCGTGACCATGGCGAAATTCTGGCTGGTTAAGAGTGAAATGTAGTCCATCGAGGCAGGACTTCTCATACTCCTGCTCATCTTCAGCTTGCATTATCTTGAGCAGGCAATCGGTTAGCTGCTGTTCAGCGAGGGAAAGCTCCATCTTCTCGGCCGAAATCCATGCCCTGGTCAAGCCAGAATAAGCAGCATTTAGTTTATTAGCCATGGTGGTTAATTCTGATTGAGATATAAGCTGGTCAAAGGTTATTAGCTGTTGCTTTAGCCTGGCTCCGTGAAGGACAAGGACAACCAGTGCCAGAGAGTCTTTCAGGGCGACTAGCTCCAGATACTTAAATTGGCATTTTGCTGGCTTGGGCATAGTTACTATAGCCACATTTTGGACCAACTGAGCGGTAAGTGTTGCCGCCAGGCTCAGCCACTCCTCTAGCTCGCCCTCCACTTGGTGGAACAGGTGGCTTATCAAAAGCTGCTCGGCTAAGGGGAGCTCAATATCACTCAAATTCTCCACATAGTAGCGGTAGCCCTTATCTGAGGGTATGCTCCCGGCTGAAGGGTGGGGACGGGTAATATAACCCTCTTGCTCCAGGTGTGCCATCTCATTGCGGATGGTAGCTGGACTTACCGCCAGCTCATAGTCGTTAATGATGCTCTGTGATGGCACCGGCATTGCCCTGACAATATATTGTCCCACTATAGACTTCAGTATTGTCTCACCTCTAGAGGATAACACCTTTACCTCCGTGCCCTTGAGTTAGCAGTCTAACCCTGAGACTGCTAATCATATTTAACTTACCACTTTAGCCATCACTTGTCAAGAGATTGTACTTGTTCCATACCTTAGTGATACCTCAACTTTCAGCACCTCACCCCCTTAATCCCCCTCTCCGTCCAGGAGAGGGGGGAGGAATAAAAAAGAGGGGGATTCGCCCCCTCTAAAACTCCCTATAATGTATTTGGGGCCGACGCCCCTTTCAGATGCCCCAAGAGTATAAGAGAGTTAAAGAGAGGCGAAGCCTCTCTTATATAACTATTCCCCCTCCCTTACCAAGGGAGGGGGACAAAGGGGGAGGGTTGTGAAATATTAAGGGGGTGAGGTTAATAAACAATCAGGACGGAGATTTAAGCTGTAGCTTTAGCTTTCCCTGATACGCCGAGGAATTGTGTTGGGGGACTTGACAAAGTGTGAAACATGTGTTATTGATTAAATAAGTGTATCAATCCTCCGCGTTTGTGAGTTATTCAGCTTGCAGATGCGGAGGATGTATAATATATGGGAGTAAACAATGCGAAGGGTTGCCGTTTTTGTAGATGGTTCATATCTAGACCATGTCTTGGAAGATAAGAGACAAGGGAAACGCATAGATTATCGGAAACTAATTCAGAATATAGTTGATAAAGCAGGCGGTGAAAAAGAAATAATTCGGATTTATTATTACCATTGCCTACCCTATCAAGATAGTTCCCCAACCGATGAACAAAAGGGGCGTTTTAGTAAAGCACAGGGCTTTTTCCGAGCTCTGCAACGAACCCCAAGGTTTGAAGTGAGACGAGGTCGGCTTGCTTTTAGGGGTTATGATTCGGAAGGTAAACCCATTTATGAGCAAAAGCAGGTTGACTTGCTCTTGGGTGTAGATTTAATGCTTCACGCTGCTAAAGGGACGGTGGACGAGATTTTTCTAATCGCCGGTGATAGTGATTTTGTTCCCGCCGTACGTGCCGTGAAAACCGAAGGGATATTAGTATATCTAGCCCATGGCACAAATCCCCACGATGATTTGCTAGATGAAGCAGACGAAAGAATAGAAATCACCCAAGAATTAGTTAGTGGTTCGGTTCTCTTAATTTAAATTTATTCCCTCCGATAAGTGAGCCATCAGTAAGAGCATTTCGTAACAAGCTAGATTTGATTGGCAACCTCAGCTATGCTATATTTAGTCCAATGGATATTACCTGGTTAGGTCATTCCTGCTTCAGGATTAGGGGCAGTCGTGCCACAGTTATTACCGACCCCTATTCACCGGACCTGGGTTACTCATTAGGCAAGCCTACTGCCCGTATTGTAACTGTCTCCCATCAGCACCCCGGTCACTCCTATGTTCAGGGCATTGGTGATCAACCAAGGGTGATTAGCGGACCTGGTGAGTATGAAATCAGTGGCGTCCTGATTATAGGGATAGCCACCTCTCATGATGGGGAGGGGGGCAGAAAGAGGGGCAAAAACACCGTCTACCTTATGGAGATAGATGAAATATCGGTATGTCACCTTGGCGACCTAGGGCATGTGCTCTCTGCTGGGCAGGTTGAGGAGATAGACAATGTGGATGTGTTATTGCTTCCGGTAGGTGGGGTGTCCACCATAAATGCCCCCGTGGCAGCCGAGGTAGTGAGGCAACTTGAGCCCAAAGTGGTAATCCCGATGCATTACAAAACCCCGGCGCTAGGCTGGGAGCTGGAGCCGGTGGAAAGATTCCTCAAGGAGATAGGGGCAAAAGAGGTCAATCCCCTACCTAAGCTCTCCCTCACCAAGTCAAGCCTGCCTGTCACTACACAGGTCTTCCTGCTCGATTATCCGCGCTAAATCTACCTTAGAGCCTCGATACCTTTATTACCAGTATTATCATAGTGATTAGCATTGCTATCATGGTCACGAGGAAAGTCAGGAGCAGGACACCACCCAGCGGCATTAGCCAATTTACCCAGTCGGGGGTGGCTGGGGAAGGTGGTTGGGGTGGCGTTAGTGGAGGCGTTGACTGGGGCGATGGTGGTGGCTCGATAGTGAAGGCACTAACAGCACTCCAGGCACTGCAAGTATCAGAGCTGATAGCCCTTACCTTCCAGTAGTAGGCGGTATTGTAGTCGAGAGCTATGTTACATTGCCAGGCGGTGGTGGGCAAGGCATAGGCACCGGTCTTTAGGATGGTGGGATTGCCAAGATTAGCCTCGGTAGACACCACTAGCTCATAGCTATCTGCCCCGGCTACGGCGCTCCACTGAAATATCGGTTTTACTGGCATCCCGCTGGCACCAGCTTTGGGACTATCTAGCTCGGGGGCAGAGACCTCGGTGCCAAGGCTGGTAGTAAATGACCACTTAGCTGACCAGGGGCTTAATACCGGCTCGGTGGCTCTCACCCGCCAGTAGTAGGTGGTGGCTGGCTCAAGGTCTGGCAGTCGGGCTGAGCTAGCTTCAGTATCACCCTCAAAGTCAGCGGGAACGCTGGAGAAGTTGGTATCATAGTTGAGTTGCCATTTATACTCGGTGGCACCCTTCGATGTCTCCCAATCAAGGCTTATTTTTCTAACAGTGTTATCGATAATTGTGCCTACGCCCGGCGCCTCATTGAGAGGTGAGGTGAGGGCGACAGGCTGGGTCAGGCTATCGGTATAGGTCATCAGCTTAACATTAGTGGTATCAATCGACCACAGCCTATTGTCATGCAGCCATAATCTGATTAAGGTAACCCCATCATCCAGTCCTTTGGTTACCGCTTCAAATGTGGGTCCTAGTGAATATGTTGGGTTAAGGCAGCGCTCCATACCGCCGTCAGCCTTGAAGTTGGCGGCATATAATGTTCCCTCCGCTGACACTATCATTTGACCAATCATGCCCTCGTCGGGACTGTCTATGCTTTCCCAGGCATCACTCTTGCCGATGATAAAGCGGTAAATGCCCTCACCTGCGGTGTCGCTGGCAGCATAGACGGTGTTATTACTGCTGTATTCCGGGTCAAAGGCAACGGTTACACTGCCAGTCAGTGGTTTTGAGGTGGCATCCAGCGGTAACGGCTCAAATGAAGCACCATTATCTTCGGACCAATAGACCCAGCCATCTTTGTTGCCTACCAGAATAGTCTCATCCTCATCATAGTCGGGCGATAAGGCGATGGATTTTAATGACTGGCTGCCAGCGACTGCCCCCTTAGAGTAGCTCCGACCGCTGTTGTTGGTGCGGTAGACCAGCCCACTACTGCCATCATGGCTGCCGATAAACAGGCTGGTATCATCAACCACCGTCCAGGCGTCAATGGGGAAAGGGGCAATTCGGCGCTTGAAGTTTTGACCGTTATCATCTGACTTCCATATTGCCGAACTTCCGTTACTACTGCCAGCGATGAACATTACCTGGTTGTCACTATCATATTGTGGGGAAAGTGCAACTCGGTCAATCTGCTCTACATCGGACAGGGCGCTAGTATAGACCCTTTCCCAGCTTGTTCCACCATTGAGGCTGCGCCACAGGCTGTGCTCCCCGTCAGTATGCTCGGTGAGCATAAACAGAGTGTTATCCTGGCTATAGCTGGGGGATGGAGCCAGGTCAACAATGTCGCTGATTTTGGTATCAATTAGGCTGGTCTGGTTCCAGGTAACGCCGCCATCCCTGCTTATTGAGAAGGCGCTCTCGGTGCTACTGGTGGCGGCGTATGCTATACTGCTATTGGCAAAATCAGCCGCCATGACCACATAGGTCAAGCCATCACCAGATGGAGCTTTTTGGCTTGAATCCCAACTCTCCCCATCGTCGGTGCTATACCATACCTTGCCCGCTGTTCCACCAGCCAGTAGCCGGGTATCGCCAATCTCACCAATCAGGTCAAGGCTAATAATATCAGCATCCACACCAAGGTCATAAGCATCCTCTTCGGTCACTCGGTAGACATCACCATTGCCGACAGCTACGACACCGACAAAAAACTCATAAATTTCGCCAAAGTTGGATGGGAAACAAATCCTGGAGGCAGCACTAACGGCAAAACTGCTGGCATTATTCTCAACCAGCTCAACGGGGTAAGACCAGTCACCAAGGACACCATAATTGTTGATAATGTAGGTGTGAGTTTCGTCAGTAACTAAAGCCATTACTCGGTAATCTTGGGCGAAGTCAGGGGAGCAGGCTATAGAGTAGACGTCATAGCTGCCCACCTTTAAGTCAGCCCACCTAGCCCCAAAATCTGCTTCCGCTATGCAATAGACACCGCCAAAGTTGTCTTTATCAGCAGTGCCTATTAATACAAAGGGGTCATCATTGCCATTATAGCCGACATCAAGGCAGGCGACCGATTCATTGGCATCAAGAGCGGGAAAACTGCCATAGCCTACTTTATCAAAGCTATCGCCACCATCATCAGACTTATAAACATGGCTGCCATCGGTCAGGTAGATAGTCTCGGCATCAATCCTGGAGCCGGCAATATCAGCTATGGCACCCCCATCGTAGTCGGTCTGTTCCCAGGTGCACCCCCCATCTGTGGACTTCATCAGGTGATGTGTTGTGCCATCAAAGTTGTAAGCATATAAGGTGCCGTCAATAGCCATACTCAAGTGCTGGACATCTGAGCCTAGAGCCAGCACCCAGTCCCCCGCCTTGCCATCGGTGGGGCTCTTGACCTCAGACCATTCCGCTATATCTGGCTCGGCGGAAACGGGGAAGGTTAAGCCCAGCAGCCCCAGTAGCAGAAGCAGACCCAGAGCAAATTTTACCTTTGCCATATGGCAAATTCTACCCTTGCCCTAGGTGGAAGTCAATACTGTGATATTTATCTACCTCACCCCCTTAGTATTTTACAACCCTCCCCCTTTGTCCCCCTCCCTTATCTAAGGGAGGGGGAATGGTTATTATAAGAGAGGCTTCGCCTCTCCTTGACTCTCTGTTCTCCGAGGTGTTTAAGAGGGGCTAGCGCCCCTATAGGGAGGGTTCAGTGTGAAGAAAGAGATAAGTTAAAAACAGGGAGGGGATGGGGTCAATGCCACGGAGAAACGAAACATGATAATCTGTGTCACCTATCTATCTGAACTAGAGCATCCCCCTTCAGAGGAAATTCAAAATTCAAAACCATTTTGGTCATTTGGTTATTAGTGCTTTGTATTTAGGATTTTATCATGGGCGTAGCCCCTCCAACCTTCCCCCTCCCTTATCAAGGGAGGGGGATTAAGCGGGTTCCCTGAAAAATCAAGGATTTTTTAGGGTGCATAAAGGGGGAGGGTTACCTAATAAAAACCTGAAGGGTGAGGGGTTGTTTGGTAAAGGGATTAAAAAGAGGGAGCCCCCCGCTCTGCGGGGGGCTCCAAGGTATCCGGCTAAGGTATTATCCTTCAAGCTAGAATCTGGTTTTTATACGGGGAGCAGGTTTTCGATGGCTACCTTACTTAGCTCTTGAGTGCTCATCCGGGTGCTGGCATCTAGAATTTCGATTCCCACAATGTGACCGCTGGCGTCTAAATCTACTGTGACCCCTTCCTCAATATCTAGGTTATCTTCTACCACTACTTCACGCAATTGTATATATAACGCATCAGCTTCACGGTCATACTCTATCTTCATCAGTTCCCGCTTAACCTCCTTTTCATCACAGCGGTAATAATTACCAGCCGTTTACTTTCCCTGCGATAGGTAACCCTTAAAAATCTATCACCGAACTTTCGCCAAGCATTAATCTTTCCCAGTCTTCTTGTTTTTGCTTGCTCTGAATTTGCTAAACAGAGCTTTACATCTGCCTCAGATATGCCACGCCAGCGCATCCTATTTCTGGCATGTCTGGTAAAATATATAGGTATATCTAGAGGCATTATAAGTTAATGTTAGTTTATTCTCCTTAGTACATAAAACTATATAGCAGATAAGGGTATATAGTCAAATCTTGGTGACTTTGGTAAGCAATCTCTAAAAAAAGAGGAGCCCCCCGCTCTGCGGGGGGCTCCGAGGTATCCGGCTAAGGTATTATCCCTTTAGCCCGAACCAGGTTTTAATCAGGGTACTCGCCTGGTCATGACTATCAGGACAATCACCGCCACCACTAGAACTGCACCAATAACAACTATCGCCCATATCCAGGCCGGGGTTATCGGTGCTGGCGTTGGTGGTATCTGCACCGGTGGAGGTGGCGCAATTATTTCTGCCGGCCTCTCCATAGTGGTGAACACACCGGTTGCCCAGTTGCTCGTGCCTGTCGCACTAACTGCTCTCACCTTCCAGTAGTAGGTAGTGAAGTAAGCAAGGTCTGTCTCATACTGATAGACAGTGGTAGTTAGCGTCTTGGTGAAGGCATCGCTGAAGGCATCGTTGTCAGCCAGCTCGAACTCATAGCCAGAAGCCCAGTCAGCCACATTCCAGGCGAAGGTCGGTGCCAGCGGAACATTGGTTGCACCCATCCATGGATACTCATTGACCGGTCCACTGAACGGGTTCCACTGAGCCGCACCCATTGCCGTAGTAGCTGACCACACCACTGACCACTTGCTGACTAATGGCTCTCCTTCGGCTACTCTCACCTTCCACCAGTAGGCAGTGCCCGGTTCTATGCCATCACCCTCAGTCAGAACCAATAGTGGCTCGTCATCGTCAATATCGGCGTTCCACACTCTATAGGCACCCCTGAAGTCCTCGTCGGCGTAGCACTTTACCTCATAGTCATCGGCGTCATCCAGCCCTTCCCAGGCAAGGGTTAGCTTGTTTGTTCTGTCTACGCCTTCGCCATCAGCCGGCGAATCCAGCACTACCGGTCCTACCAGAGCATCCTCATAGGTCCATATTATCTCCGTGTTATCGAATGGGAAGCTGGTCGAGTCAAGAGCATACAGGACATTGCTCCCGCTGGTCGTCTTCAGCCACCATAGCTCGGCGCCGGCACCAAGTTCAAAGTCTACCTGCTCAAACAGCGGACTGCTTGCCGTTGGGTCAACCGAGCGCCACATGCCAGCCCCAGCGTCTTTATCTGAGACGTAGAGACAGCCATCAGCAGTGGCTATGCCTGAGAGCGACCCTCCTACTGTTACACCATCATCAATGTCCTTCCAGTTGTCGGACTCACCAACCTCAAAGCGGTATATGCTATCGGCGCAGGCAGCGTAGACAAAGCTGTTCTCGTCATACTCGGTGTCAAAGGCGACATAGGTCATATCATCCCAACCACCAGTAGAAATGACGCTGCCGTCGCCCAGCTCCTCCCAGCTCTCGCCCAGGTCCTCAGACAGGGCTACCTCACCGTCTAAGCTGGCACATAGGACATTGTCGCCGTAGCGGGCAAACCAGTAGATGTCGCCATCAATATCGGCGCCTATGGTGTCCCACACCCGGTTGCCGTGGTCGTCAGTCAAGAAGACTTCACCACTGCCGCCGACCAGAACGGTGTCCTCGTCTATTACTATTCCACCGTAGAAGTCATTAGGTTGACAGCGCAGGTCATCCCAGCTCTGTCCCTCATCGGTGGAGCGGTATATGTCTGGACTACCACCCATAGGCCAATTGGTAAGGTAAACGGTCTCGTCGTTGCCTATCTCCGGCGATACCTCTACCCAGCGGAGGGCATCACCGACCGCCGCATTATCTAGAGCCACCCGCTCCCAGTATTCGCCGTCATACCGCCACAGGCTTTCGTCACCATAATCTTCGTTGGTCACCATGAACAGCTTGCCGCTGTCCTCATAGTCCGGGTAGAAGGAGAAGGACAGTATCTCGCCGTCCATATTGGTGTCAATCAGCGAAATCTGGTTCCACAGGTCTCCACCATCAATGGTGTATGATACTGCGCATTCATCGCCAGAGGTTGCCGCCCAGGCAATGCCTGAGTCGGCGAAGTCCTCAGCCATCAGCACATAAGCCATACCGTTATCGCCCGTTGGCAGCTTGCCAGCTGCATCCCAGCCCTCGCCGTCATCGGTGCTGTAGAATACATCAACCGAGTCATCAATATCAGCGTTGTAGTCTTGGGCACCAGCCAGCAGCAGGGTAGCCCCAACATCGCCCGTCATGTCCAGGCTGATGATATCAACGTCAACAGTACTATCATAGTTGCCCAGGCGGTAGGCATAAGCTATATCCTCTATCACCCGGTAGACGCTACCCGTACCATCAATTGCACCCGAGACACCGACAAGCAGTTCGTCGTCGTCAAAGTCACCGGGGAAGCAGATGTCAGAGGCAGCCTCAATCTTAATAGGACTGCTAGACGGTGGGCCGGTAACAAGGTAGAAGTCGCCGCCAAACTGCGACCACGCTCCCTCGGTGCCGGTGTTGGTCACAATCAGGGTTCGCGGCGTAGCAGCAGTAATGACAGCGAATATCTTGTGGCTGTCCTCAAAGTCAGGGGCCACATTTACCGCATAGACATCATAGCCGGAGTAGGGGGACTGGGTATCCATGTTAATCCAGCCCGCCAGGTAATCCTCCTGATTTATGAAGTAAACACTGCCGTTGTAGCTTCCATTACCGGTGCTGACGAAGACGAAGGGGTCGCCGCCGATGTAGCCCACATCAAGGGAGTTGATAGCAGCAGGTGCACCCACAATAACCCAGGATTCGGGGGCTACTGCCGTCCACTTATCGCCGCCGTCCTCAGTCCAGTAAACATAGTTGGCGTCGGCTACATAGACGACATCGGCATCCTCGCTGTCGCAGGCTATATCAACTATTTGGTCTGCTCCGTAGTCATCATACAGGTCGGCGTAGTAGTCGGTCTTGGACCAGGTGCGACCGTCATCTTCCGACTTGAACAGATGGTACTCACTACCATCATAGGCAGCGCAGTAGAGCGCCTCGCCGTCCACAGTCATGGCTATTGGTCCCACATAGTCTATATCGGGGTTGTAGAACCAGTCGTCACCAGACCCCTCGTCGGGGTAGCTGAACTTTGACCACTCGTTCTCATCTGGGTCAGCCGCCACCGGTGCCGCAAACGCAAACAGGCTCAGCACCATCACCAGGGTCAGCGCCACACCCATTATCTTATATATTTTCCTTTTCATCGACCTCTAATTTATCCTCCTTAATCTTTCTGTCTCCATAAACAAAGATATAGAATTATCTCCCCTTTGTGGAGACAAGATTGTTTTAAGTTTCTATTGCTTTTATCATTCTCTCCCCCTCGGGCTTACTAGCCTCTGGGCTTTTGTCATAAACATCACCTCCTTCAATATCTACGCTAAACACTATAACACAACTTCGCCTTTTGTCAACCCCCTTATCTGGGCTGACATCAAATAGGCTGGGTTTTCAACTAATCCCCGCCATAGATGTATAACGGCCAGTTAGCCCACAGCTCGTCTTCATCCTCGTCAAACTCCTCATCGCCATCGTCAACCCAGGCTCTTACCGACATAACATCGTCCACCCAATAACCAAAGTCCTCTTGTACAGATGTTTCAATATAAAATGCGCCGCACTCATTAGCATATTCTTCTTCCCAGTAGATATTCTCGTCGCAGTAGGTTATGAACACAAGCGCATCCGGCGGGAAGCAAGCCCCCAGGATTACCAGGGGAACATCTTCCCATGGAACGGCGCAGATGGGTATAAGTAAATACGCCGGTGCCTCTTCAGGGACCATGCAAACCGTTAGCTGGGCTACCGGTCCTAGGTCACCGTCTTCACCATCTTCACCGGGAAATCCTCTTGGTCCCACTGGTCCCTGTATTCCCTCCGAGCCCGGTGGTCCCTGTGCTCCCGGCGGTCCTGCCGGTCCCTGTGCTCCCATTGGTCCCGGTGAACCTGACGCTCCTGGTGGTCCAGCACAAGCCGCCAGCGGCACCACAATCAACGCTATAACTATCAAAAAGGCAATTATCTTGCCTGCTTTCTTCATTTTACCTCCTTAACACTTCTCAAGATACCGGTTGCTCTTATCTGCTCGCTTTTTTCCCTCTATATCACCCCCTTCTTTCAAGGTTTTGCTCCGTCCTTTCCTTCCGCTTTCAAACTCGCAACACCTTGTATTCCATCATAGCTATCAACTCTTCTAGCTACGCTAAACACTATATCACTATTTTGCCATTTGTCAACCCCTTATCTGGGCTGACAAAGAACAAACCTGACCTGTCGCCGCTAACCCGCTATCGGTTACTTTTTAATAGCTATCCAGTAGATAGTCTGGGTTGTGCCCGCAGTAGTGCCATCAGCCTTTTTAATCGCTATCGTGAAGGTGGTGGGGGTTATCGCTGTGACCGACACTATTTCTCCAGCAACGCTTCCGGTGGCTACAACCAGGGTTGGCGAGGCGGCTAGGCTGTGGGAGATTATAGTGCCGTCACTCGCTGTGGATGCTCTAGAGTCTATGGAACCGCTTGATAGCTTAGCATATGTCACGGCGCCGGTAGCTATATCAATCGACTCCACTGCGCCACTCCCGATCTGCTGTGAGCCCACGGCATTGTTAGCTATATCCTCCCTAAGGATTGTTCCGTTGAGGATTTCATTCGTGGTCACAGCACTGGTGGCTATGTCGGCAGCAGTGATGGTGTTATCGAATATCTTAGCCGTGGTCACGGCATCATTGGCAATTGTCATTGTGCCGTCGCTGGCTAGACTAATATCCCCACTAACGGCGACATCTGTAGCCACGCCAGCACTCCCAACTAATATATGAGCCGACTGAAGTGCTGCCATCTTTGACCACGCAATGGCAGCATCGTCGTCGATGTCCTCATCTATTATCGTGCCATCTCGGATTTTAGCCGTGGTCACTGAGTTACTGGCTATCTTAGATGAGGTCACCGCACTATCGGGGAAAGACCAGTCACCCTCTGAGCCCGGCGGTCCCATTGGACCTGGCTCTCCCTGCGGTCCCTGCGCTCCCATTGGTCCCGGTGAACCTGATGCTCCTGGCGCTCCACCACAAGCCGCCAGCGGCACCACAATTAGAGCTATAATTACCAAAAAAGCGAGTATCTTACCAACTACCTTCATTTTACCTCTTACCTCCTCCTTTAGCTGGTTTTTATTATACCCCAGCAATTAGTATTTCCTACTAATATATATAACATAAATTCGCCATTTGTCAAACGCCTTGGGGATTTCTATTATGTTATAACGAAACAACCCCTGTTTGGTTAGGCTATAAGTTGACACTCCCTTAATTTACCCCCCCAAAACCTTTTTAGGGTGGGAGGAAAGAGGTTGCTTCATAGGGAGTTTTAGAGGGCGTTAGCCCTCTAAAACTTACCTTCCCCTTCCCCTTGATAAGGGGAAGGGGATAAAGGGGATGGGGTTCATAAGAAATTCTATGTCTCCTTAGTCAGCGAAGCCAGGAACTCGGCGTTGGACTTTGTCCTGCGCAGGCGGTCAAGCACTCGCTCCGTGGTCTCAGTGAAGTTGACGGAGTCGGAGGCAATCATGCCTACCATGCGCCTCAGCAGCCATACCTGCTTTACCGTCTCCTCATCCAGCAAAAGCTCCTCCCGCCTGGTGCCACTGCGCTCAATATTCATTGCCGGGAAGATTCGGCGCTCAGCTAATCGGCGGTCAAGGTGAAGCTCCATATTCCCCGTTCCCTTGAACTCCTCATAGATGACCTCATCCATGCGGCTGCCGGTATCAATAAGGCAGGTGGCGATGATGGTCAGGCTGCCTCCCTCATCCATATTGCGGGCAGCACCAAAGAAGCGCTTGGATGGATGAAGGGCAGCCGGGTCAATACCACCCGATAGGGTGCGACCACTGGGGGGCATAACCAGATTATATGAGCGGGTGAGGCGGGTAATGCCATCAAGAAGAATGACCACATCCTTGCCGCTTTCCACCATTCGCTTGGCTCTCTCCAGCGCCAGCTCGGCGACACGGGTGTGATTCTCCACCGGCTCATCAAAGGTGGAAGATATCACCTCCCCCTTGACCGAGCGCCTCATATCGGTAACCTCCTCCGGTCGCTCGCCAATGAGGCATACCATCAGGTGAATATCATTATAGTTAGCGGTGGTGGCATTGGCTATGGATTTTAAGAGCACCGTCTTACCCGCTTTGGGTGGCGATACAATCAAGCCTCGTTGCCCTCGTCCAATGGGGGCAATGAGGTTCATAAGCCGGGTGGACAGGTCATCTGGTTTGGTCTCCAGGTTGATTAATTTATCGGGGAAGGTGGGGGTGAGTGAACCAAAGGAGGGGCGGCTCTTGGCTAGCTCGGGGTTCATCTCGTTAATTGCCTCTACCCTCACCAGACCGTAGTATCTCTCGCCATTTTTGGGTGGTCTGCCCTGACCAGCAACCATATCACCGGTGCGCAGACCAAAGCGCCGGATTTGAGACTGGGAGATATAGACATCAGCCGAGCTGGGCAACAGACTGTTTTGCCTTAAGAATCCATAACCCTCCCCTGTAATCTCCAGAATGCCGCCACAGAAGATAAAGCCCTGTTGCTCAGCATACGCCTGAAGCAAGCGCATCACCAGCTCTTGCTTCTTGAGGTTAGTATAGCTGGAGACGCTCATCCCCTTGGCTAGCTCAATCAGCTCGTCTCTGCTTTTGTTTTCTAATTCGCCTATATTCATTGTAACCTCCCCCGTGGTAACCACTTAACATAACATAAAAAACAACTCTCAAAGCTAATCAGATACGAATTGTTTCCCCATTTTTAATGCTTTATTGGTTTTTATTTTTGCGAAACACTCTGCCAGTCGCTGAGGAAGCGGGCGACGCCGACATCAGTAAGCGGATGGTGTATCATCTGCATCAGAACCTTATAGGGAACGGTGGCAATGTGAGCCCCCGCCTTGGCAGCAGCCACACAGTGTAGGGGGTGACGAATGCTGGCTGCAATCACTTGGGTGGTTAGCTGGTAATGAGCAAAGACATCAACAATATCCTTGACTACCTCCATGCCGTTGTGACCGGCATCATCCAGCCTGCCGACAAAGGGGCTGACATAGGTGGCGCCAGCTAGGGCACCGAGGAGGGCTTGATTTAATGAGAAGCACAGGGTAAAGTTTACCTTTATATTCTCCTTTGCCAGGGCTGATGTTACCTCCAGACCCTCGGTGGTAGCCGGGATTTTAATCACGACATTGGGTGACCAGGAAGAGATGAGTTGTGCCTGCTCAATCATCGCTTGAGTTTCTTCAACCAGCACCTCAACCGAGATAGGTCCGGGAATAATAGAGCAGATTTCTTTGATGATAGCCTCATAGTCAGCAGTTCCCTCCCTGGACACCAGGCTGGGGTTGGTAGTAACCCCGCTGATGATGCCCAGCTTGGCTGCTTGCCTGATTTGGTCAATGTTGGCTGTATCCAGAAAGATTCGCATTTTAACCTCTAAGATTGAGATGAAAGGGGCAGCGGTGGTTGAGCCCCCTCTCGTAATACATCCTTAGCTATAGCAATAAAATCGCGGAACAGGGGATGGGGACGACCGGGGCGGGAGCCAAACTCAGGGTGGAACTGGCAGCTCACCATCCACGGGTGGTTGGCTAGCTCGCAGAGCTCAACCAGCCTGCCATCAGGGGATAGCCCACTATAGACCATTCCTGCCTCCTCTAGCTGAGCACGAAATTGATTATTAAATTCGTAGCGGTGTCTATGGCGCTCGTAGACCAGACTGTGCCCATAGGCACTAGCGGCACGGCTGCCATCAACCAATTGACAGGGGTAGTTACCCAGGCGCATGGTGCCCCCTTTGTTTTTCTTGTCCTTCTGTTCGGGGAGGAGGTTAATGATTGGATAGGGAGTAGAGGCATCAAACTCGGTGGAGTTTGGCTTATCTGAGTTTAGGGCATAACGGGCAAACTCAATCACCATAACATGCATCCCCAGGCACAGTCCGAGGTAGGGAATCTTATTCTCTCGGGCATAAGTTGCTGCCTTTATCATACCCTCTATTCCCCTAACGCCGAAGCCGCCAGGGACTATAATGCCTTGGGCTGAGTGCAGTGCAGAATCACCCCCATCAGCTTCCAGAGCTTCTGATGGAACCCAGGTGAGCTCAATATCTCTTCCATGATACAGGGCGGCGTAGTGTAGTGCTTCCCGAACTGAGAAGTAAGCATCCTTCAATTCCACATATTTCCCCACCAGAGCAATATTAACCGGCTCACGGGGTGTTTTGATAAGGTTGACCAGTTCCTGCCACTGGCTTAGGTCTGACTGGCGAGGGTTAAGTCTGAACTTGTCCACAATTAGTTGCCCCAATCCTTCCTCCTCCAGGACAAGCGGCACCTCGTAGATAGTAGATACCGTGGGCAGGGGGATGACCGCCTGTCGCTCAACATCACAGAACAGGGATATTTTGTCCCTTATCCCCTCCGAGATGGGGTAATCACTCCGGCACACAATAATATCGGGCTGGATACCTATACGGCGCAGCTCGTTAACGCTGTGCTGAGTGGGCTTGGTCTTTATCTCCTGGGTAGAATTGAGATAGGGGAGAAGGGTAACATGGACATAGAGCACATTATCCCTTCCCACATCGTTTCGCATCTGCCTGATGGCTTCCAGGAAGGGCTGTCCTTCAATATCACCCACTGTGCCGCCTACCTCTATAATAACCACCTCAGCCTTTGATTTCTGGGCTAATTGCCTGAAGCGTTCCTTTATCTCGGTGGTAACATGGGGCACCACCTGGATGGTTCCTCCCAGGAAATCGCCCCGTCTCTCCTTGGCAATAACTGCACTATAGATTTGACCCGAGGTAACGCTGGATTCGGCAGTAAGGTTGACATCAATGAAACGCTCATAATTGCCCAAATCAAGGTCGGTCTCGGCACCATCTTGGGTGACAAATACCTCGCCATGCTGATAGGGGGACATTGTCCCTGGGTCAACATTGAGGTAAGGGTCTAGCTTTTGCACCGACACCACAATTTGGCGACTCTTCAGAATAGTGCCAATAGAAGCGACGGTGATGCCTTTCCCAACTGAACTAACTACACCACCAGTAACAAAGATATACTTCGACATCTGGGAAAACCAAACTCTAGGGATTCAATCCAGAAAGCAACCTTACATAAAGAGGTGGGGACTTTTATATATTATAATGAGGCAAATATTAATTGTCAAGTTTGTCTTGGTTTAGATTGTTTATCTACCTCACCTCCTTAATATTTTACAACCCTCCCCCTTTGTCCCCCTCCCTTACCAAGGGAGGGGGAGGAATGAAAAAGAGGGGGCGAAGCCCCCTCTTAAAACTACTTCCCCCTTCCCCTTCTAGGGGAAGGGGGTCAGGGGGATGGGGTCAATGCCGCAGAAAAACGAAACATGATAATCTGTATCACCAATCTATCTGAACTAGCTCAGTTTGTATTGGCTACGGGGGTGGTGTTATCATGATAGCTATGGAGCAAAGGCTGAGGGAGGCCCTTTCCCGGAGACAAGAGCAGCACATCATTGATGCTAAGCGGGTGCCATCGGCGGTGCTAGTGCCTATCTATTATAAACAGGAGGAGTATTATATCCTGTTTACTAAACGGACAGAGAGGGTGAAGGAGCATAAGGGGCAGATATCCTTTCCCGGGGGAGCATGCCAGGAGGGGGACAGGACGCTGGTTGATACCGCCTTACGCGAATGTGCTGAGGAGATAGGCTTAGTACCTGGTGAGGTTGAGGTATTGGGGGAACTGGATGATACCATTACCACCACTTCAAGCTATATTATCTCCCCCTTTGTTGGTTTTATCCCCTGGCCATATAAGTTCAAGGTGGACGGGTGGGAGACTGAGGAGATAATTGAAGTCCCTATTTCGGCGCTGATGGATAAGGATTGCCTGCGTCAGGAGACCGAGAACATAGGCGGTCAAGCAGTTACCTCATACTATTATCATTATCAGGGAAGGGTAATCTGGGGGGCAACTGCCAGGATACTGCATCAGTTTCTGGATATTTTTGCCCGGGTGACGGGGGCTAAAAGCTGAATACCAGTTGGAACAGTGGCTTTAACCTTGTTAATTTATTTAGTCCGGTTGCCCACCCCCTCCCCCTTATTAGCAGTATAGTATATTTACAAATTTTGCCAAGAAGTTTATAAGATTTTGTTAATTTTCCTTAAAAATTATTGACAAGTATTATAAAATAGTTTATAATACTTTGCGGATATAGGAAGAAAGATGGCAGGCAACGATTACTATAGTATATTGGGGGTTAATAGGAATGCCAGTGAGCGTGAGATAAAGCAGGCTTACCGGCGGCTGGCGCGCAGGTATCACCCTGATGTTAACCCCGGTGACAAGTCGGCAGAGGCAAGGTTTAAGCAGATAAATGAGGCTTATGAGGTTCTGTCCGACAAGGAGAAGCGGCAGAAGTATGACCAATTTGGAGACCAGTGGCAGTATGCTGACCAGTTTGCCCGTGCGGGGCGGCAGCAGGCACCATTCTGGGATTTCAGTCAAGGTGGCACCAAGGTTTACTTCGGCGAGGATGAGATGGGTAGCCTGTTTGATGATTTGCTCCGCGGTTTTACCACCGGAGCTTCCAGCCGTCGGGTTCAGCCCAGGCGAGGTCGGGATGTAGAATACCCGCTGGAGGTAACCTTGGAAGAAGCCTATCACGGGACAACCCGCACTATTAGCCTTGAGGATGGTAAGCGTCTTGAGGTCAAGATTCCGCCCGGGGTTAAGGATGGGTCTCGGGTTCGCATTGCCGGTAAAGGCGGAGGGGGTTACGGTGGGGTGAGGGGTGACCTTTACCTGGTGATTTCGGTTAAGCCACACCACTTGTTCCAGCGGCGGGGCGATGACCTATATGTTGGGGTGGCGGTGCCATTGGTGGTAGCCATGCTGGGTGGTGAGGTTCAGGTGACTACTCTTAGGGGCAAGCTGGCATTGAAGATTCCACCAGAGACTCAGAATGGGCGTGCCTTTCGCCTGGCAGGGCAGGGTATGCCCCATCTGGGCAATTCTGTCCGTGGTGCCCTGTTGGCTAAGGTGAACGTAGTATTGCCCACTAACCTGACTCAGCAGGAGAAGGAGCTATTTAAGCAGCTTGGTCAGCTTCGCTCAGGTTGATAGGATATAGGTTATTATGAATCTTGATGATACTGAACCATGTTATGTGATAAGTGTAGCTGCCAGAATGGTAGGTGTGCAAACTCACACCTTGCGCTATTATGAAAGGGTTGGCATAATAGAGCCATCCCGCTCTGGGGGCAATATTCGGCTGTATTCGGAGAGGGATATAGCCCGCCTGAGGCGGGTAAAGACCCTGATGGATGATATGGGGGTTAACCTGGCTGGGGTAGAGGTTATTATGAGAGTGATGCAGCAAATACTTGAATTGCAAAACCATGTGCAGGAACTGGAATCGGAGCTAGATAGATTAAGGCAGGCAGGGCATTAGAAGGCTAGGAGCTAAGCCATATTTATGTGAACTATGATGATGTAGGTGGTTTATGAGGCAAGAGAGATTTACTGAACAGGCGCAGGAGGCATTGGTTGCTTCCCAGGAGCTGGTTCATCAGTATCACCATAGCCAGTGGGATGTGGAGCATATCTTGCTGGCACTGCTGCAGCAGGAGAGCGGATTGGTTGGTGATATATTTAGGGAGCTTGATGTTAATGTTGAACCGGTGAGGCGGGAGGTGGAAGCAGTCTTGGAGAAGTCGCCAAAGGTTGCTTATGAGGTGGCGCAAATCTACGCTACCCCACGCATTGTTGACCTGATAAGGAGGGCTGGTGATGAAGCTGATAGACTCAAGGACGAGTTTATTGGCACTGAACACCTGCTTATTGCCATGGCTGGGGAGCAGAAAGGGGAAGTGGCTAGCATCCTTCACCGCTTCGGCATTGACCAGGAAAAGGTATATCGTGCCTTGCAGAAGCTTCGTGGTGGGCACCGGGTTACCGATGCCAGGGCGGAGAGCAAGTATCGCTCGCTGGAAAAGTATGGTCGTGACCTGACTGAGCTTGCTCGCCGGGGTAAGCTTGACCCGGTTATCGGTCGGGATGAGGAGATTAAGCGGGTGATGCAGATACTTACCCGGCGCACCAAGAATAACCCGGTGATTGTTGGCGATGCCGGGGTGGGCAAAACGGCTATTGCTGAAGGACTGGCACAAAAGATTGTAGCTGATGATGTTCCCAATTCTCTTAAAGGGCGCAAAGTAGTGGCTCTGGATATGGGGGCGTTGGTGGCAGGGAGCAAGTTCCGCGGCGAGTTTGAGGAGCGACTTAAGGCGGTAATGGATGAAATACGGCAGGCACAGGGCGAAATCATTCTGTTTATTGATGAGTTTCATACTGTGGTTGGGGCTGGGGCAGCTGAGGGGGCTATTGACGCCAGTAACATGCTGAAGCCAGCCCTGGCTCATGGTGAGCTGCAGTGTGTGGGAGCTACCACCCTGGATGAATACCGCAAGTTCATTGAGAAGGATAAGGCGCTGGAGCGCCGCCTCCAGCCGGTGTTCATCGGCGAGCCCAGCATTGAGGCTACCATTGAGATGCTCAAGGGGCTCCGCCCCAGGTATGAGGCACACCATAAGATTAAGATTGATGATGAGGCTCTGGAAGCAGCGGCTAGACTCGGTCAGCGCTATATTTCAGACCGGTATCTGCCGGATAAGGCTATTGACCTTATTGATGAGGCTGCCAGCAAGCTGCGCATTGATACTGAGAGTGCGCCGCCCCAGGTTAAATCCCTGGAGCAGAGACTTAAGCAGTTAGTCAATGAGGAGGAGGCAGCCTCACAGCGGGAGGATTATGAGCATGCTGCCCAACTTAAGAGTGAGAGGGTGCGTCAGGAAGAGGAGTATAACCGGGCTAAGACCAAGTGGCTCCAGGAGGAGAAGATTGACGGGGTGGTGGATGAGGAGGATATTGCCCAGCTAATCTCTAAGTGGACGGGTATCCCTGTATCACAAATGCTGGAGGGTGAAGCCGAGAAGCTACTTCATATGGAGGAGCGGATTCACGAACGGCTGGTAAATCAGGATGAGGCGGTTACTGCTATTTCTGAGGCTATCAGACGGAGTAGAGCCGGGATTAAGGACCCAGGGCGACCTATTGGTAGCTTTATCTTCTTGGGTCCAACCGGCGTCGGCAAGACTGAGCTGGCTCGAACTCTAGCCCGGTTTCTGTTCGATGATGAGAATGCTATGGTGCGCCTGGATATGTCGGAGTATCAGGAGAGGCACACCGTATCACGCCTTATTGGCGCCCCACCGGGATATGTTGGCTATGAGGAGGGGGGACAACTTACCGAGGCAGTGAGACGACGCCCCTATCGGGTGATTCTGCTGGATGAGATTGAAAAGGCACATCCTGAGGTATTTAATAGCCTGCTCCAGCTACTTGATGATGGGCGGTTGACCGATGGTCATGGGCATACGGTAGATTTTAAGAATACGGTGGTCATTATGACCAGCAATGTCGGTGTTGAGTTTATCAAGCGGGATATGAGCATTGGTTTCGCTACTAAGAAAGACGAAGCCAGAACCCAGAAGCAAGCCTACGACACCATGAAGGAAAAGGTGCTGGCGGAGATGAAGAAGACCTTCCGCCCCGAGTTCATCAATCGCATAGATGAGATAATAGTTTTCCATCAGCTAACTGAGCAGCAGCTCAGGAGCATTGTTGATTTGCTGGTGAAGGATTTGCAGGGGCGTCTGGCTGACCGTAAGCTGAACATTGAGCTAACTGAAGGGGTGAAGTCATGGTTGGCTAAGGAAGGCTATGACCCGATATATGGGGCACGACCGCTCAGACGGGCCATAGAGCGCTATGTTGAGAATCCTCTGTCCACCAAGCTATTGCGAGGAGAATTCAGCGAGGGTGATACGGTTATGGTTGACCTTGGGGATGATGGCTTAAACTTTACCGCCAGAGCGGGTGCTAAACTATTGCCTGAGCAGTAATTTCTTTATAATAGTATTTAAACAGGATTTTTGTGATTTAAGGGAAGGCAAGGTGTAGGGTGAGCCTTAAATGGGACAAGCTGAGGGGGGCTTTGAGGAGGTGGGAATATTATATAGGCATCCTGGGCGGAATCCTGAGTGTGGGACTGGCGGTGGCAGTAGTTTTTTTCTGGGAGAATGTCCGGGCATTTGAGCAGTATGGTTATCTTGGCGCCTTTATTATCAGTGTTTTTGGCGGAGCCACTATTCTGGCTCCAGTGCCCATGACCCCGGTGATATTTGCTTTGGGCACGGTAATGAGACCCTCGTTTGCCCCCTACCTTGGTCCGGTGTTTATTGGTGCCTTAGCAGGTTTGGGTGAGACGGTTGGTGGCTTGTCTATCTACATGACGGGCTATGGTGGTGGCGCTGCCCTCCACGGTATAGAGCACCAGAAGATTCGGGCAATCTACACACGAATGCTGGGGTGGGTAGAGAAGAGGGGTACGCTAACTCTATTTGTCCTTTCAGCAGTGCTAAATCCTTTCTTTTACCCTGCGGCTCTGGCTGCGGGGGCACTACGCTTTGGCATACAGCGTTATTTCCTTATTTGCTGGGGGGGTAAGACGATTAAAGGAATAACCGTGGCTGCCGCTGGTTACTGGGGGCTGGGAGGTCTACTCCGAATGCTGGGTGTGCCTATCTAGGCTTGCGCTCTCTGCCATTTTCTGCTAGATTAAATGGTGTCTTGAGGGGCTGTAGTTCAGTTGGGAGAACGTTTGACTGGCAGTCAAAAGGTAGGGGGTTCGAATCCCCCCAGCTCCACCAGATTAAGGCACTGCTGCCCTTCGCCTTGACATTGCCCCCATCCCCTCCCTGTTTTTAACATATCTCTTTCTTCCCACCCGCCCACCCATTGGGGCTTTGCCCTTAACCCCTGTAGGGTGGGGGGGTGGGAAGTAAGACCCAAAGAATCTCTCTCCCTTCTCTCCACCCCAAAGATTGCGCTACAGTTTCAATCTTGTTACAATTACCCTCACAGAGCCATGACCAGAGATAGGACTCTGGTGGGGGCTTTTATTTAGATGGGGAAGATAATGATAGCTAAATATAACCCGCAAGAGATAGAGAAGAAGTGGCAGCAGCGCTGGGCTGAGGACAGGCTGTATGAGGTTACTGATGAAAGTGCCAAGCCCAAGTGGTATGCCTTAACCATGTTCCCCTATACCTCAGGTGACCTCCACATTGGGCACTGGTATGCTATGGCTCCGTCCGATGTTCACGCCCGATTTAAGCGGATGCAGGGCTATAATGTGCTTCACCCTATGGGCTTTGATGCCTTTGGGCTTCCCGCTGAGAATGCCGCTATCAGCCGTGGTATTCATCCTTTCACCTGGACGATACAAAACATAGACAATATGCGTCGTCAGCTCAAGAGCATAGGCGCCATCTATGACTGGAGCCGGGAGGTGATTACCTGCCTGCCTGAGTATTACAAGTGGACACAGTGGTTCTTCTTGAAGCTATATGAGAATGGTCTGGCTTACCGGGGGAAGGCTCCGGTTAACTGGTGTCCCCACTGCCAGACAGTGCTGGCTAATGAACAGGTGGTGGAGGGCTTTTGTGAGCGTTGCGGGGCAGCAGTCAACCGGCGAGATTTGGAGCAGTGGTTTTTTCGCATTACCAAGTATGCCGATGAGCTTATGGAGCACAATGGCATTGACTGGCCGGAGCGAATAAAGGTGATGCAGAGGAACTGGGTAGGTAAGAGCGTAGGCACCGAGATTTCCTTCGCCCTTGACCATCCCGGGGTGGGAGAAAGGGAAATCAGGGTATTTACCACTCGTCCTGATACCACCTTTGGCGTTACCTTTATGGTTCTGGCTCCAGAGCACCCTCTGGTGGCTGAACTGACCTCGCCGGATAAGAAGGCTGAGGTTGAACAGTATGTGGCTCGGTCACGGCGCCAGACCGAGATTGAGAGGCTATCCACCGAGAGGGAAAAGGACGGGGTATTTACCGGGGCTTATGTGGTAAACCGACTTAATGGTGAAATGGTGCCTATCTGGATTGCCGACTATGTGCTCTTAAGCTATGGAACTGGGATGGTAATGGGGGTGCCAGCTCATGATGAGCGTGACTTTGCCTTTGCCCAAAGGTATAACCTGCCAATTAAGGTAGTAGTCGCTCCACCAGGATGGCGTGGGGAGGAGCTTGAGCAGGCATATACTGAACTAGGCACTATGGTAAATTCAGGGCAGTTTGATGGACTCCCCAGCCAGCAGGGCATTGATGCAGTCTCTGATTTTTTGGAGGACAAGGGCTGGGGAAAGCGAACCGTAACCTACAGGCTTCGTGACTGGCTTATCTCTCGTCAGCGCTACTGGGGGGCGCCTATCCCTATAGTTTACTGCCCAAACTGTGGCATTGTCCCCGTCCCTGAGGAAGACCTGCCGGTATTACTACCCGAGGACGCTGAGTTTAAGCCCACTGGTGAATCCCCCCTGAAATACTGTGAGCAGTTTGTCAATATCACTTGCCCGCGGTGCTCAGCCCCAGCTAGGCGTGAGACCGACACTATGGATACCTTTATGTGTTCCTCGTGGTATTTTTTGCGCTATGCCAGCCCCAATTGTGAAAACGCTCCATTTGATGCCGAACGGGTGAAGTATTGGTTGCCTGTAGACCTTTATACCGGCGGTGCTGAGCATGCTGTCATGCACCTGTTTTATGCCCGCTTCTTTATTAAGGCACTGCGGGATATGGGGCTGGTTGACTTTGGTGAGCCATTTACCCGCCTGTTTAACCAGGGGGTTATTATTGTTGAGCGGCAGAAGATGAGTAAATCACGGGGCAATGTGATTACCCCCGACGAGTATGTTTCTGAGCTGGGTGCCGATGCGGTGCGCGCCTATCTTATGTTTGTCGCCCCCTGGGAGCAGGGGGGTGAGTGGAATGACAGTGGTATTAGTGGCGTAAGCCGCTGGCTTAATCGGGTGTGGAACCTGGCGCTGGGAAGATATGAACAGGGTGGGAAGATTGGTCCTGATGTCAGGCAGAAAGCAGAAAAGCAGCTATCTCGTGTTACTCACCAGACTATCAGGAAGGTTACCGAGGATATGGAGAAAATCCGGTTTAATACTATGATAGCGGCACTGATGTCGTTCACCAATTACCTGGCTAAGACAAAGGAGATAGGGGCTATTACTGATTCGGACTGGTGGCAGGCGGTAGATACCCTGCTCTTACTGCTGGCTCCTACTGCCCCGCACCTGGCTGAGGAACTGTGGCAACAGACGGGTCATAGCTATAGTATCCATAATCAGAGCTGGCCCAAGTGGGATGAAGAGCTGGCTAAGGATGAGGCATTTACCCTGGTACTTCAGGTTAACGGTAAGCTGCGCGACCGGGTTACGGCACTGGTATCTATTAACGAAGCCGAGGCTAAAAATATAGCACGAAATAACCAAAGAGTTAAGTCCTACATTGAGGGCAAAGAGGTCTTAAAGACAATCTATGTCCCCGGCAGGCTGGTAAACTTGGTGGTGCGGTAAAGGGAGTCAAAGATAGGCGAAGCCTCTAAATATATTATAGGAAGTTTTAGAGGGACGAAGTCCCTCTTCAGAAAAAACCTTCCCCTTCCCCTTTCTAAGGGGAAGGGGATAAAGGGGATGGGGTTACCTAATGAAAATTGCATTTATTGGTGGAGGGGTTATGGGGGAAGCGATGTTAGCCGCTGTTTTGGGAAAAGGGCTGAGCACACCACAGGCTGTTTGGGTTAGCGATGTTAGCCAAGCTCGTCTTAAGCATCTGGAGCAGAAATATGGTGTGGCGGTGACGGGTAGTAATCGGCAGGCGGCAGAGACCGGTGATGTAGTGGTCCTGGCTATTAAACCGCAGAATTTAGCTGAGGTAATGACTGAACTTAGCGGTCAGCTTAAGCCGGCTCAATTGTTGCTATCCATCATTGCCGGGGCAAGAATTGATACCTTGCGTCTTGGGCTAAAGCATGGTTGCATAGTCCGGGTTATGCCTAATACCCCAGCCCGGATTGGTGAAGGGATGAGCGTGTGGACGGCTACGACTGAGGTAACCGAGCAGCAAAGGGGATGGGCTAGGGCTATTCTTGGGGCTATGGGTAAGGAGATTTATGTTGATGATGAGAGGTATATTGATATGGCTACGGCGGTGAGTGGCAGTGGTCCGGCTTATTTCTTCCTTGTTGTGGAGTCGCTGGTTGATGCTGCAGTGAGAATTGGTCTTCCCCGTGATATAGCTCAACAGTTGGTGCTGCAAACCATGCTGGGCTCAGGTCATTTTATTCAGAAGTCAGGTAAAGAGCCATCTGAGTTGCGAAGGATGGTTACCTCTCCCGGTGGCACCACCGCCGAGGCTCTCCTTCGCCTGGAGAAGGGAAGGTTCTCCCAGCTACTCATTGAGGCGGTTAAGGCTGCCTATGATAAAGCCAAGAGGTTAGGGGGGTAAGTACCAAGTCGCTGGTGACTACTTATTACCTAACCGCTGTAGTGTCCCTTCAACTGCCCCGAAATTCTTTGGGCTAATAGGCACTAACCTTTTTCATTCATTATCGTTTATAATAATGGGAATAATGGGCAGGTTATTATACCGCCATTTTACTCGTTTTAGTTTACATTTTGACGAGGGCTCTAAGCGGGAAAGGGGGTTGATTAGGTGAAAAGTTGGCGAATAATAACTGCTTTATTACTATGCTTGGTTCTAGCCGGCTCAATGGCTTGTAATCCATTTGGCGGTGATGGTAAGCAGGAGGCTAGTTGGGAACAGGTTAAGGTAGTGCGGGGTGATTTAACCGTTAGTGTCAGTGGTGCTGGCAATATAGATGTTTCCAATGAGGTGAATTTGACCGTTGATAGTAGAGGCAAGGTAGATAAGATATATGTTACTGTAGGTGATAAGGTCAGTCAGGGTGATATGTTAGCCGAGCTAGCCAAGCTTGATACTGATGCCCTGGAGCTGGCCTTACTTAAGAAACAGATAGCTCAGGAGCAGGCTGAATATAATCTGAATCAGTTAAAGGATGTATTACATGCCTCCTATGACAAAGTAAAGATAGCTGAGTTAGAGCTTGAAGTGGCTGAGCTGGAGCTTGCTCAAGCCGAGAAGGAGCTAGAAAACGAGACTATTACTGCCCCATTTGATGGAGTTGTAGCCAGTATTGGTGCTAAAGTGGGAGACACTATCGCCGATGGTACTGTGATAGTTCACCTAATTGACCTCACTGCTATGGAACTAAAGGTACAGGTTGATGAGATAGATATAGCGAAGATTAAGTTGGACCAAACAGCCTTTGTTAGCATAGACGCATTACCTGATGTTCAGCTTGAGGGAAGTGTCACCGCTATCAGTCCAGTGCCTGCGGCAACAGGCGGTGTGGTATTGTATGACATAACCATTAGTTTGACTGCCCCAGAGGGTACTGACCCTAGAGTCGGGATGAGCGCCACGGCTGACATTATAATTGAAAAACGAAGCAATGTTTTATTAGTACCTACCCAAGCTATTAAGCAGGATAGGCAGGGCAATTCAATAGTTATAGTTCAAGATGGGGAGCAACTGCAGCCAAGGCCGGTTGTCACTGGTTTAAGCGTCGGTTTGCAGACCGAGATTGTAGAAGGGCTTAGTGAAGGAGAGACAATACTGATAGAAATGGGGGCTGAAACAGAACCATCGGGTGAACCAGCGCGCCCACCGGGGCTGTTTCTTGGTCACCCGCCACAACAATAAATCGGAGGGCTATTGACCCGGGCGGATTCCTATAGTTAATTATTTAGGAGACTAAAGGTGAGGTTCGTAGAGTCTTTTATTATTGCTATGAGGTCGCTATCGGCAAATAAGTTGCGCTCTTCGCTAACTATGTTGGGTGTCATAATCGGGGTTGGGGCAGTAATCACCCTGATGTCGGTGGGCAGGGGAGCTCAAGCCGAAGTTACCTCCCGCTTTGAGGAGATGGGCACCAATCTCCTAATTATAATGGGTGCCAGAGGCACAACCAATAGTCTTACTATAGAGGATGCCCAGGCATTGGCTGACTCTAACATCGTTCCCTCGGTGGTGGCGGTAGCCCCACAAAGCCAAAGCTCTGGTGAGGTGATTGCCGGCAATGAGAGTATTACCACCACAATAAATGGCGTTACCCCTGACTATCAGCAGGTATTAAACCACACCATAGCCTCAGGTCGATTCATTTCTCATGAAAATATAGCTGAAAGGGATATGGTGGTGGTGCTGGGGAGTGATGTGGCTGAAGACCTGTTCGGTTCGGATAACCCAGTGGGGCAGCAGGTTAAAATCGCAGGGCGACTGTTTACCGTTACCGGAGTCCTGGAGGCTAGGGGCGGGGCATTTATGGGGCGTAGCGTGGATGATATGCTAATGATTCCAATAACCACTTTTCAGACCAGGCTATTTCCTCAACGCACCGCCATAGGGGAAGCTGCGGTTCAGACTATCAATGTTCAAGTAGCTAGTACTGAAGTGACAGACAGGGCAATTCAAGAGATTAGTGCTGTTTTGAGAGAGCGCCACCGGTTATCGGCTTCAGACGAGGATGATTTCACCATTGTTAGTCAGGAGGAAATAATCAGCACGGTAAGTGAGGTGACCGGGGTGTTTACCATAGTGCTGGGAGTGATTGCTGGTATCTCTCTGCTGGTTGCTGGCATAGGCATTATGAACATCATGCTGGTCTCGGTAACCGAGCGAACTAGGGAAATAGGCATTCGCAAGGCGGTTGGTGCCAAACGGAGGGACATTTTAATTCAGTTCATGATTGAAGCAACCATGCTCAGCTTAATTGCCGGTGGTATAGGGATAGCTGGTGGCTGGTTTCTATCAAGCTTGATTTCCCGCCTGAACATCGGCGGGCAGACAGTGCAGACCTTGGTATCGCCAGACATTATTATCCTGGCTATCTCGGTCTCGGTTATCATTGGTCTAGCATCTGGCATATATCCGGCAATGAGGGCTGCCAGGCTAAATCCCATTGACGCTCTTCACTATGGGTGACGGGAATTTGAAAGGTTAAATGAACTGGCTTGATATGGTAGCTATTATCAAGGAGAGTTAAAGAGAGGCAAATGACGCCGAGGTTAAGAACCCCTCTGCTTCAACCGATTTGCTAATATTGCCCTGAACTTATATCATATGCAGATTACGGCGAAATTTTGCCATAGGGTTCATATGAGGAAAAGGCACTCACAATGGCTAGGGCTGGTACTAATTTTGTTGCTTGTGCCCTTTGCTCTGCTCCCAGCCCAGGCACAGGCTGAGCCTGAAGCTGATGCTTGGGCTAGATATCCTATTCCTCAGAAAGGCGAGGAGGGCGGCTGGGTTCTGACTGGTGGCGGAACTGGCGTTACCGCTATCTGCGTTGCCTATGATGGCACTATCTATGCTGCCACTGAGGAAATAGACGGCTCACCCTTAGATGGCTATAACCTGTTTAAGTCCACTGATGACGGCTATACCTGGACACCATTGTGGGAAATACCAACCAGTGATAAGCCAGCTAGTGCCACTGCTGCTTCAAAAATCATAGCTCTGCTCCTTCCCCGGTGGGAAGAAACCGATATTTTATACCTGGCGACTCAGTACAATGTATATAAGTCCACCGATGGCGGTGAGAATTTCACCTCTGTCGCTGGTAAGCCTGGTGGCGCTGGCACTGACGGTCTGGAAATCACCGCGCTTGATGTCACCTCTTACCATAATAACCATTGGGTATTGGTTGGCTCCCGTGATGCCGATGCTGACGATTACGGCGGTGTTTATTTCTATGATGAGTCTGAGATATTTACCTCCTGGGCTGACCTGCGGGTTGGCAATGCTCCCGCTGGCACCAGGTATGATGTCCTTGACGTCGCCTTCTCCCCTAACTTCGCCGATGATATGCAGGTGGTAGCCCTGGTAACTGATGAGAACGATACTATTGTTACCACCAAGTTTGGCAACTCAGGCTGGGGTGCCGCCATTGGCGATGCTACCTTACCTGGCGTAGTGGCAATCAGCGGTTGCCTTGCCTTCCCCGCTGACTATGACTCATCAGATATAGAAGATAAGTATATCCAATATATAGGTCTTAGTGCTGGAGAGGCTAGCGCTGTCTATATGGTAATAGGCTATGAAACGCCTGATAGTTCTGAGGTTTTGCCTATGTTTATCCCTGACTCGACTAAAGCGATACACAGTATAGCTATTGCCGGCGAAGCCTATGATGCCACCATCGTCGCTGGTTTAATTAATGGAAATGTCTTATCCAACGGTCGTGCAAGCTATACGCCGCCATCGGTAACTGCTACAGCTAGTGATACCTGTGTGGCTCTGGGTGGATTTTACTCCTCTGGCTATGTGGTCTATGCTGGCACCTCTGGCGTTAACGGTGGCTTTGCCCGCAGTGTTGATAGCGGGGATACCTTTGCCCAAACAGCATTTATCTGTGATGACCTGCAGACTATCACCGACCTGGCTGTGTCGCCAAACTACGCTAACGATGGCACAATGTATATGATTACCGAGGGCAATTCCGGCAACTCAATACTGTGGCGCACCACCAATAGCGGCACAACCTGGGATGCGGTATTAACCGAAGGTCAGGTCATAACCCTGCCCAAGTTTGATAAGGTAGCTATATCGCCCCTTTTTGCCTCAGATACTACGGTTTTTATCTGTGAATCAGGGGCTCAACCCAATATATGGAAGTCAACCGATAACGGCTTTCACTTCTCACCCCTGCCGGCTAAGTGTGGCACCACCGGCACCATCAATTCCTGGGCAATTGTTAATAATGAGGAGATATTGGTTGGTGACAGTCTGGGTAATTTCTATAAGACAACCGACGACCGGCTCATCTGGAGCTCTGCTGCGGCTACCGGCTTATCCAGCTTCAGCTCTATGGCTCTATCTCCAGACTATGAGGATGATAACACTATCCTGGCCGGTGGCAATGATGGCGAGATTTATCTCTCCACAGACGATGGCGAGACCTGGGAGGAGTTAGCCGACACCGGGTTAATGCAGTCCACCGTGGTCGCCTTTGACCCCGACTATGCCACTAACCGAACGGTCTATGCCGCTGACTATGGAGGCGCCGGGGCTAAAGATGGCGTTATGCGCTATGTTGTTGACACTTCCACCGACTGGGAGCGAATAGATGATACTTCACCGACTCGTATTGAAGAGATTGGTGCTAGCACTTCTGCCGATATAAGGGGCATGGTAGCTGCCGATGATGGAGATGGCTTGAGCACCTTATATGTCACAGACCCCAACCTGGTAGTTCCTCGTGTAATTGGAACCACTGCCGCTGAAGGAGGTGTGGCTCGTTGTCTCAATCCCACTGCTGCCCTTTCTCCAGTCACTTCTGCTCCTGTGTTTGAGATAGTGAATACCGACCTAGCAGAGGGGATTAAACTATCTGGGTTATGGTATGCCGAAGGCTCTCATACCCTGTGGTTTATGGATACTGCTTCCACCCCGATGGTTCTTTATACCTATGAGGATACTCTTACCCTATCCCCGGAGCTTGCCTCACCAGATGACACAGCTTGTTCAGGCAGGCAAACAAGCTGTGAGGTTTCGTGGGATTCTATTACCAGCGCCTCGTCTTACAATTTGTGGTATCACATCTTCCCCAGCTTCAAGCAATCTCCTGTCCAAATAAATTCTGAGGTGGCAAATATCAGAATCTCTGGTCTGGATATTGGGACTACCTACTACTGGAGGGTGAGGGTAGGTGAGGCAGGCGGTTCAACCTGTGTGCCCGGCACCACTATTACCTTTGGTGCACCGGCGCTTAGCCGTTTTTCCACCATTTGGTCGTTTACTACTGCTCTTGGTGGTGCCCAATGGTCACCATTTGGCTCTCCTACTGGGGTAGCCCCATCGCCGGGAGCTACCAATGTGCCGATAAGACCAACTTTTGCCTGGAGTCCGGCTGACGGGGCTACCGGCTATGAGTTTGTGCTGTCCAGAGATAGTGAGTTCTCGGATGTGGTTATTGCTCTGAATGGTGCTGATGCCTTATCCACTACTGTCTGGGGATGCAGTCAGGATTTGGATTATGACACCACTTATTTCTGGCGGGTAAGGGCTATCAGTGTTACCGGCCAAAGCGGGTGGGGGGTTGGGGTGTTTACTACCGGGGCGGCGCCGAAGGCACCGCCCCAACCTTCCCAACCTTCCTCTCCTCCAGCCCCAACATCCCAGCCAGGGATTCCTATATATTTCTGGGTGGCGCTGGGCATTGGTGTAGCTCTGGTTATAGTTGTGCTTGTGCTCATAGTAGCAACATTAAGGGCGAGGCTCTAGCGTGGTAAAGGTTGACTTTCAACTAGTAATCGCTCTAAAATTTATGGCTTCGACCAGGAAGGAGAGGATGATTTAACATGAAGGACTGGCGAATGGTAGCTATTTTATTGCTGTGTCTGGTTTTAGCTGGAACTGCCGCTTGTGGCGGCGAACCAGAGGAGGCTGAGTGGCAACTGAGTGAGGTGGTGCGGGGTGACCTGACGGTTAGCGTCAGTGGCAGTGGTAACATAGGTGTTTCCGATGAGGCGAGTCTGGTTTTTGGTAGTGGCGGCAAGGTGGACAAGCTCTATGTTGAGGAAGGTGATAAGGTCAGTAAGGGTGATGTGCTGGCCAAGCTTGATACCGGCGCTCTGGAGCTGGCTTTAGCTCAAGCAGAGGTAGCCCTGGAGTATGCTGAATATAATCTGAACCAGCTAGAGGATGTACTACATGCCTCGCAAGACAGGGTAGACATAGCTAAGTCAGAGCTTAAAGCGACTGAGCAGGCTGTTGCCCAGGCACAGAAGCAATTGGATGAGGCAACTATCACCGCTCCATTTGACGGGCTAGCAGCCAGTGTATATGTTAAGGAAGGCGACATTACTCCATCCCCTACCATGTCCTCTATGCCCGTGGTCTATCTAATTGACCCCACCAGTATGGAACTGAAGGTGGAGGTGGATGAGATAGATGTCCCAGGGGTAAAGCCAGGGCAAAGAGCCGTTATCAGTGTAGATGCATTGCCTGATGAGCAGTTTGAGGGAGTGGTTACTCTGGTCGGCTCACTGCCAGTTGTGGAGGCTGGTCTGGTGCTATATAAGGTCAAAATTGGCTTTGATGTCCCCGAGGGCTCAGAGCTGAGGGTTGGCATGAGTGCCACCGCTGACATCATAATCCAGCAGCGGAACAACGTTTTGTTGGTGCCAGACCGGGCTGTTGAGCGCGATAGCCAGGGTAATCCTATGGTTTGGGTTAAGAGCGGCGAGCAGATTGAGGAGAGGTCTGTAGTTATCGGTATAAGCGATAGTTTTCAGACCGAGATTGTGGATGGGCTGGTTGAGGGCGAGATAGTGATGATAGAACAGCGAGCCAGGCCAGAGCCAACTGGAATGGGGTGTGCTTTGGCTGAATGAACCTCAAAGATATTAGCTATCATAGGTTAGTAACATGATTGAGCTTGAAAATGTGACCAAAGTTTACCGAATGGGCAAGGTAGAGGTCTATGCCCTCAGTGGGGTAACCTTGTCCATCAAACAGGGTGAGATGATTTCTATCATCGGTGCCTCAGGCTCGGGCAAGTCCACCTTGCTACATGTCATCGGCTGTCTGGATAAACTTACCTCGGGTAGATATGTCTTTGAGGGGGCTGATGTCAGCCGGCTTAATGATAATCAGCTAGCTGAGATGAGAAATAGAAAGTTTGGTTTTGTCTTTCAGGAGTATAATCTTTTATCCCGTGCCACTGCCTTATCCAATGTAGAGCTTCCCCTTATCTACGGCGGTAACCGTCATAAGCGCCAGCGGGCTATGGAGGCTCTGGAGCGGGTGGGACTGGGACCAAGGGCTAAGCATAAACCCACCGAGCTATCAGGTGGCGAGCAACAAAGGGTGGCTATAGCTCGGGCACTGGTCAATAACCCAGCCCTTATTTTAGCCGATGAGCCTACTGGCAATCTTGATAGTGCCTCCACCGCCGAGATTATCTCTATCTTCCACCAGCTCAATCAGGATGGTATTACTGTAGTTATGGTTACCCACGAGGCGGATATAGCCTCTCAGACCCAGCGCACCATTCGCCTTCATGATGGGGAGATTGTCAGCCAGTGAAGTTTGTTGAATCGTTAGCTATCGCCGTAAGGTCTCTATTAGCTAACAAGTTGCGCTCGGCGCTAACCATGCTGGGTATGATAATCGGCGTCGGCGCCGTTATCGTTCTGATGTCCGTTGGGGCGGGTCTCCAAAATTACATTACCTCCACTTTTGAAGAGATGGGCTCCAACCTGCTCTTTGTGACGCCGGCCAATCCAGACGCACCGGGAATCACCGCAATGGCTCCCGGCTATGCCACTGCCAGTCTTACTATGGATGACGCTGAGGCTATGCGCGACATCCGCTCAGTGATAGCCGTAAATCCGACTAACGAGAGCTTTGTTAAGCTAATAGCCGGTAATGAAAGCGTAAGCGTCGTGATAGAGGGTACCACTCCCGAATTTCAGCAGTTGTATGATTTTGAGATAGCGTCGGGGCGGTATATT
>JAUWIX010000024.1 GCA_030608005.1 Dehalococcoidia bacterium | reverse complement strand
CTCTATTCACTATAGCCTCAACCTCATCCCCCACCGCTAAACTGCCTTGGGTAACATACCCCTGGTGGATAATAACATACCTCTGGTGGGTAATAATGTCGGGTAGAACTGCAATAGTATTGGTAACAGAAAATCTACCTGATGGGCTGATTATCTCACCGGTATCACCTACCTGTCCCCCCATCTCCCCATAGAAGGGGGTGGACTCTAAAATCAGGCTTGCCTTCTCTCTCTCTAGTATCATCTCTACAATATTATTACTAACGAAGAGGCTAAAAATACTCGTTTTATGTCTGAGGTTATGATAACCAACAAAACTGGCTTTCGTAGGTATTTTAAGCACCCCCGCAATTTCTACCACACCACCTTTGCTCACCTTCACTTTGTAGCCTTTCCGAGCTTGCTCTCGTTGTTTCTCCATCTCTTGGTTAAAGCCTTCCAAATCTACCGAAAAGCCACGCTCGGTGGCAATCTCAGTGGTTAGCTCTACAGGGAAGCCATAGGTATCATATAGCTTGAATGCCTGTTCGCCTGAGATTTCGTTCCCCCCTTTGCTGGCTGCTTCCTCCATAATCCTATCTAATAACTCCAGCCCGGTGCTAAGCGTCTCGCTGAATCTGGCTTCTTCAAGCTCTATCACTTCAAGGATAAAATCCTGTCTTTGGACTAATTCGGGGTAAACATGCCCCATCTGCTCAATAGTAGCCTTAGCTATTTCACCAATAAATGGTTTATCCAGTCCTAATCTTCTGCCAAAGAGTGCTGTGCGGCGCAATAGTCGGCGCAGTACATAGCCTCGCCCCTCATTGACGGGGATTACCCCATCAGCAATGAGAAAGGCAATCCCCCGGCTATGCTCAGCTATAATTCGCATAGTATTATCTACGGCCTCATCAGAGCCGTATTTCTTTCCTGCCAGCCGGGATATGCACTCCAGTAAAGGAACAAAGAGGTCACTCTCATAGACGGAGGTTTTGCCCTGGAGTACGGCAGCAGTCCTCTCCAATCCCATGCCGGTATCGATATTGGGCTTGGGCAGTAAGGTGCGGTGCCCAGCTTTGTCCTGGTTATACTGGGTGAAAACCAGGTTCCAAATCTCGGAAAAACGACCGCAATCACAATTTGGGGCGCAAGAAGGCTTCCCACAACCAAACTCTTCCCCAAAGTCATAGTGAATTTCACTACATGGTCCACAGGGTCCAGAATCGCCGGCTGGCCCCCAGAAGTTATCCTCTTCGCCAAACCTCAATATCCTCTCTTCAGGAACACCTACTTCACGCCAGTAGCTGAAGGACTCGTCATCGTCAAGAAAGATAGTTATCCACAGCCGCTGTGGCGGAAGACCCAAGCGCTGAGTAACAAACTCCCATGCCCAGTTAATTGCCTCCTGCTTAAAGTAATCACCAATACTAAAATTGCCCAGCATCTCAAAAAAAGTAAGGTGACTAGGGTCGCCTACCGATTCAATATCAGTGGTACGAAAGCACTTCTGACACGATGCCAGACGAGGGCTAGGCGGCAATGCTTCCCCTAAGAAGTAAGGCTTAAACTGTACCATGCCGGCACTGGTGAGCAGTAGAGTAGGGTCGCCCCGGGGTATCAAAGAGGAGCTGGGAATGACTTTATGCCCTTTTTCCCCAAAGAAGCTCAAGAACGCCGCCCGAACTTCATCACTAGTCATAATTATATACAATTTTAGTGTAACACATACTAGCTGTCAACGAGAAGGCGGTTTATCAACCTCACCCCCTTTAATTACCCCAAAAATCTTTGATTTTCCTGGGAACCTGCTTTATCCCCCTCTCCTTACTCTGGAATAGTAATCAAGGGAAAGGGGAAAGCGAGGGATTGGGGGCGCAGCCCCCGAATAGATTTTAGGGTGGGAAGAAGGCAAACCTTCATCCCTCTCTCCTAATCTAATTTTTGTTGAAGGGCAAAGACAGCAGCACCAAGCACCCCGGCATTATCACCAAGCTGGGCAGGAACTATATGCACCGCCTGAGCCGATAGTTGGAAAGCCCTTTCCTTCACCACCTGCCTAACTGGGTCAAGCAAAAGGTCTCCTATTTGCGCCACCCCTCCACCAACAATAATCACCTCTGGATTAAAGATATTAACCAGGTTCACCATGCCTACCCCCAGATAGGTGGCTGCTTTGGAAATAACATCCGAGGCTAGAGAATCTCCACCCTGAGCTGCCATTGATACCTTTTCCGCAGTGATATTCTCTATTTTGCCCCCCACCATCTCAGTGAGGGAAGACTCCTCCCCTTGACCGATTCTCCTTATCGCTTCTCTAGCCACTGCGGTGCCAGAGGCTAGCATTTCCAAACAGCCGATATTACCACAGCTACACCTTGGTCCATTGATGTCAATGGTCATATGTCCTATCTCTCCAGCACTACCACTTGGTCCCAAATATAAGTCGCCATTGATGATAATGCCACCGCCGATGCCAGTGCTTACTGTAAGGTAGATAAGATTATTTAGCCCCTTGCCAGCGCCAAAGTGATATTCACCTAAAGCAGCAGCACTGGCATCGTTGATTAGAAAGGTATTGACCCTGTATCTTCTGTTTACAATGTCTCTCAGCGGGATATCATGCCAGCCGGGAAGGTTAGGGGATGAGGTTACCAGCCCCTGGTTAAAGTCTATGGCTCCAGCAGAAGCAATGCTTATGCTGTCCAGTTGAGATGAGTCTATATTTCTTAGGCTGAGGAGATGGTCTATAGCAAAGAGTATCCTATCTATTACCGACTGTGGTCCCTCACCAGCTAAGGTGGGATAGGATTCCTTAGCCACCACCTGACCTTGACTGGAAATAATAGCGGCAATTATTTTAGTGCCACCCAGGTCTATGGCTAAAACCGGTTTAGCTTCCTGCATACTAAAGACCACTTTATCTCATTCCGGTCAATTTGTGAAGCTTAAAGTTGACGCAAGGCATACCTCCTGCTAAATTTAACTTGTGCCATATGTCTTTGAGCATCTGGATTTAATTGGAGAAGCCCTCAGGCGGTCACCCTTTGGGCTTATCACTGATGTTGATGGCACTATAAGCAAGACTGCCCCTACCCCACAACAGGCCAAGGTCTCTCCGCTATGCCGTCAATATCTTTCTGCCCTCTGTAACCAGTTAGCTCTGGTAGCTGCCATCTCAGGGAGACCGGCTATGGAAGTCAGGGACATGATGAAAATTGATGGCATGGTCTACATTGGTAACCACGGACTGGAGCGATGGACTGGGGGGCAATCCGAGTTCCCAAGAGAAGCTCAAAATTACTTTGAAGTAGTCAAAGCTGCCATTGAGGAATTGACCCCGCTACTTTCTATAGAAGGCGTTAGTATTCAGGATAAGGGAATAACGGCTACCATTCACTATCGTCTCTGCCCTGAACCTCAATCGGCGGAGAGAGACATCCTAAGTGCGCTGGAGAACTCGCCCCACGCCCGGAGGTTAGAGATTATGCAAGAGAAGATGGCAATTGACCTGTTACCACCGGTGAAGGTGAATAAGGGCACAGCTACCTTGGACTTAATACAAAGGTATAATTTGCAAGGCGGTATCTATCTGGGAGACGACCAGACAGATTTTGATGCCTTTAGAGCGATACACCGCGCTTCCCTCAATTCAGATTTTAAGGGCTTTGCCATTGGCATCACCGGTCAAGAAATGCCTCAAGAGCTGGAGGCAGAGGTAGATTTTACCCTGAATGGGGTCGAGGATGTGGAGCGTTTTCTCAACTGGATGTCCCAGACCGCTCTGGAGTGAGCTACCTATGTCCTGGCTTGGGGACATAGTTCAGCAATCAGCAGGTTGAGAGCCAGCCCGCCTTCGAATTTCCCCGTCTTAATAGAGAGGTCAGTCTGCAAAAGCTTATGATAAACCTGCTTAAGCCGCTCCAGAGGATACCTCTGAGCCTGCTCTAATGTTTTACGCAGAGGAAACGGCGCCAGCCCCAGCTTGCTCTGAATTTCCGCCTCGGGTTTCCTCTGACGCCTTAGCTCCTTAGCTAGAACAATCATCCGAGCCTGCCGTGACAGCATAACCAGAAGATAGGCTGGGGAGGCTCCTCTTTGTAATAACTGCTCCAATAATTGTTCTGCCACCCCAGCCTTGAAGTCAAGGATAGCATCAACCATAGCAAAAACATTAGCCTCCTGGGCGGAGCTAACTATCGCCTTAATATCTTCTACATCAATGCGGCGACCTGAGGTGAATAGAGCTAGCTTGCTTATTTCATTGGTCATAATCCATAGATTTCCCCCCACCAGTCTAGCTAACAAATCTACTGCCTGGGGGGACATACTGGCGCCTTGCTCAGCCACCTCTCTCTCAATCCACTGACGTAGCTTATTCTCTCTCAGTATGGGAAAAGACCTTACCTCTGCCTTGGCTGAAAGCTCTTTAAGCAGAGGGTTATTGCTTTTTGTCCTGCCATCTATCAAGACTAAAACCGTGCTATCAGGTATGTTACTCAGGTAGGCAGCAAATGATTTATACTCGCTTTTCTGTTCAGTCGGAGGTGCTATCTTCTTCTGTCGGCGGGATTTGACTTGGGGTTCAAAGCGCCCCAGTAACCCCTGGATAATAACCAAGCGCTTTTCAGCCAGAAAGGGCATTGTGTCACAGACAGTTCTTAATTGGTCTAAGGTCACTCGTTGACCATCAAGGGTAGTGGTATTAGCCGCTAAAAGAGCTTGGTCACCTATACCCCGTTTTATCTCCTGAAGCGACCTGGTTAGGGAAAAATCATCCTCGCCCCATAATATATACAGCAATGTTCGCCTCGATTATTTAATAGGTCTTCCCATTTTAGCATACGGAAGTATAAATAATCTCTATGAGTTAGTTCAGATAGATTGGTGACACAGATTATTATATTTTGTTTCTCTACGATGTTGACCCCATCCCCCTCCCTGTTTTTAACTTGTCTCTTTCTTCACACTGAACCCACCCTACAGGGGCGAAGCCCCCCTCACTAAATTGTCTTCCCCTTCCCCTTGATAAAGGGAAGAGGATAAAGGTTGATAAATAATCTCTATTGAACAATTGTTACATTAAGAGTTAAAATAAATACAATCGATAATATCTCATTCGGATAGTGTTGCCGGAGCTAAGAGGAGAGTCGAAATGACAGAACATGCCGATGCACTAAAGAAGCTAGCAGCTATTGCCACTGACCTAGAACTTGTTTCTCAGTTGAGGATTAAGGCTATTGAGCAACTTGGCAATATTAGCTCCCATGAAGCCCTACTTGCGCTGCTGGACCTAGCCGCCAATGACAGGTTAATAACTAAGGAAAGAGACCTTGCCCTTAAGCAAGCCAGAAAAATAATAAGGTCAAGCCGTTAATAGCACAGCTTAATAAAAAAGCATGGCATTAGAGCGATGAGTATTGATATTGGTATCATTGGGCTAGCCAAGGGTGGCAAGACCGCCATTTTCAATGCTTTAACCAAAGGTAAAGCCGATACTAGAAGTCTAGCCCCACATATTGGCATAACCAAGGTCCCAGAGCCACGCCTCAAGGTGTTAGCTGATATGCTCCACCCCAAGCGGGTGGTCCCGGCTGAGGTAAGCTACATTGATATAGGTGCTTCGGTCAAGGGTTTGGGGGAAGACAGGGCTATAAGTGAGCAAATCCTGAATCAGCTCAGCAATGCAGATGCTCTAATCAATGTTGTCCGAGCCTTTACCGATGAAAGCATACCCCATATTGAAGGTAGCCTGGATGCAGAAAGGGATATTGCTACTGCCAATCTGGAGCTTACCTTTTATGACTTAGGCATTATTGACCGAAGAGTGGAGAGAATAGAAACATCTTTAAAAGGGGCTAAGGCGACTGAGCGCCAGGGTCTTCTACGAGAGCAAGAACTGCTAACCAAGGTTAAGGCTGATTTAGAAAAAGAAGTGCCCATCAGAGAACTAAGGCTAACTGCTGACGAGGCCAGAACCATAGCTAACTACCAGTTTCTCACTGCCAAGCCACTATTAATAGTGGTCAACATTGGGGAGGAACAAATATCCCAGGCAGCATCTTTAGAAGCAGAACTGAACTCCCGTTATTCAGGGACAAAGTCTGGCATTATCACCCTTTGTGGTAAGCTAGAAATGGAGCTGACTCAATTAGATAACGATGCTGCTGAGGGATTCCGTGCTGAGTTCGGTATCACTGAACCTGGGCTTGACCGCATTATCAAGCTATCCTACCAATTATTGGGCTTAATCTCTTTCTTCACTATAGCCTCAGATGAGGTTAAAGCTTGGTCTATTCCAAAAGGCACCAACGCTCTCAAAGCAGCCGGTAAAATCCACTCTGATATGGAAAGGGGCTTCATTCGAGCTGAGGCAATCAGTTACAACGACATGGTGAAATGTGGAAGTCTAGCTGAGGCTCACAAGAAAGGACTCCTCCGACTGGAGGGCAAGAGCTATATAGTTCAAGATGGCGATGTAATTACCTTCCTGTTTAATGTCTAGACCTTTTGCAGGTGTTTCGCCACTTGGGTAAGGCTCCGGATTCGTGGGGAATCGGTAATCCCCTCAAAGTAGCCATTGCGGTCTAATAGAATCCCTCGCATACCCGCCTCATTAGCCCCCACTACATCAATCTGATACTGGTCCCCCACATAGATTGCCTCTGAGGAGCTAACTCCAGCCTGTTTTAGTGCCTCCTGGAATATTTCAGGCTGAGGCTTATTAAAACCCGCTTCCTGAGAGGTGACCACCACTTGAAGCAAGGCTGAGAGCCCAAGCTCCTGACAAAGGGGAGTTATATCACGGTCCACATTGGAAATAAGTCCCAAGATTAGTTCCAGCTCCCCGAGGTGAGTCAAAGCAGGTATGACATCATCGAAGAGCACCATCTTAAAGTCAACCTGCTGCCATTTGCTCAGTATGCTGGCGATGAGCTTCTGAGAAGCGTCTATCCCTGCCTCCCTGAGCACTATCCCCTGATATTGTGCATAGAGAGCTATCGTCTCCTCCTTAGACCGCTTACTTAACGGGGAACGGGCATGCTCCTGATAGATGAACTCGTCGGCGACGACCAAGGGACGGCGAAAAGCCTCTGGACTCATCTCTATGCCTAATTCCTTGAGCACCCTCGCCTCAAGCTCCTCCCGGGGCGGGTCATAGCCAACCAAGGTATTGTAAAAATCAAAAAAGACCGCTTTAATCATAGAACTCCCTTCCCTGAAGTAATGAGTGAACAGAATAAATAATCATAGCATTGTAACCGAATCAATGCTTAGTGTAAAGCAGCAGGTAAATATGAAGTATCTTGGTATTATCGCCGATTCTTTGCACCCAACGTGCTTTATTGCTACAATTATCTTTCCGGGTGCTTAAAGGGGGTGAGGTAGATAAATAACCCTATTAAATTTGGCACCGATGGCTGGCGAGGGATTATCGCCCAGGACTTTACCTTTGATAATGTGCGGGCTTGTGCCCAGGCGGTGGCTGACTTCCTTAAACAGGCGGGCTTAGCCAACCGGGGGCTAATTGTAGGCTACGATACCCGTTTTGCCTCCGAGGACTTTGCCTCAGCCGCCGCTGAGGTAGTTGCCGGCAACGGGATAAAGGTATACCTCTGTCCTAAGGCTACCCCAACGCCGGCGATAAGCTTTGGTATTCTAGCTCAAAAGGCGGGCGGGGCTATCATCATCACTGCCAGCCATAATCCGGCTATTTGGAGTGGCTTTAAGTATAAGAGCGAGGAGGGGACTAGCGCCTCGCCCGAGGTTACCGCTGAGATAGAAAAGCATCTCTCCCATACCCTGACTACAGGAAAAATAAACCGAGTGCCGCTGTCCCAGGCGTTAGACCAAGGAATGGTAGACTACCTTGACCTGGCTCCAATTTATGTCCAACAGCTAACCAAGCTCATCGACCTAAACCAGCTACGCCAAGCCAGGTTAAAGGTAGTGGTTGACCCTATGTATGGGGCTGGCGCTGGCTACTTCAACATGCTGTTAGGCGGAGGAGCTATCCAGCTAGTGGAGATAAATAGCGAGCGCAATCCCCTGTTCCCCGGGATACAACCCGAGCCAATTGCGGCTAACCTGGCTAAGCTCTCAGCTACAATCAAGGAACAGAGGGCAAATGTTGGCTTAGCTACTGATGGTGATGCCGACCGCCTTGGCATCGTTGATGAGAATGGAGAATTCCTGACCCAGCTCCAGGTCTTTGCCCTGCTTTGTCTCTATCTGCTGGAAGTGCGCCACGAGCGAGGTCCTATAGTCAAGACAATAACTACTACCAGCATGCTCTACCGTTTAGGCGAAATATTCAATGTCCCCGTCTATGAGACGCCGGTGGGCTTTAAATATGTTGCCCCTATAATGATGGCAAAGAATGCCCTCATCGGGGGGGAGGAGAGTGGGGGCTATGGCTTTCGCGGTCACATGCCAGAACGAGATGGCATCCTCTCTGGCATTTATTTCCTCGACCTGATGCTCAAGACAGGTAAAACCCCTTCACAACTCATAGACTACCTCTACAGCAAAGTGGGACCTCACTACTATCAGCGTATAGATATCAAATTCCCTGAGGATGAGCGCCAGGCGATAAATAAACGCATCAGCGATAATTTACCCCAGTCCATTGAGGGGGTCGAGGTGGTAAAGATGAACGCCACCGACGGCTTCCACCTTACCCTGGCTGATACCACCTGGCTACTCATCAGATTTTCCGGAACTGAGCCGGTGCTCCGCATCTATGCCGAAAGTGATAGCCCAGGTCGAGTAGAAAGGCTACTTGAACTGGGTAAGGAACTGGCTGGGGTCTAAGAAAGGAACAGAGTATGGAAGATAAACTTCCCCAGAAAACAGAAAAGCCCTGGGGGTTTGAGCTGTTATTTGCCCATACGCCAAAGTATGCCGGCAAGCTAATCTTTGTTAGAAAAGGACACAGGCTTAGCCTCCAATATCATGAAAAGAAGGACGAAACTATGTATATATATGAAGGAAAGGCATTGCTGGAAATCGAGGGAAGCAATGGGCAAATGGTATCAACTATAGTCCAGCCTGGTCAGTGCATAAGGATTCCTCCACTCACCAAGCATCGCTTAAAGGCTATAGAGGACACCACATTTCTTGAAGTCTCAACCCCTGAGCTAGAGGATGTAGTAAGGCTAAAAGACGACTACGGACGAGTCAAGTAGTGATTATATAGCTACTGCTCCTTAAAAGTCAGCGCCCCGGTAGGACAGGCAACCACACATTCACCGCATTCTCGGCACCTGGATTCGGCAATTGGCTCATCAGCAAAGGTGGTAACCAACCTCTCAAAGCCACGGTGGGCAAAACCAAGGACTCCAATACCCAGACGCTCCCGACATACCCAAACACATCTGCCACAGAGTACGCACTTGTTGGGGTCATAGATAAATACCGGGCTGCTTGAATCCACCGGGAGTTCACGCAGAAGTTTCCTGAAACGCCTCGTCTTAAGCTTAACGCCGAGGTGGTGAGCTATTTTTTGAAGCTCGCAGGAGCCATTGGCAGGGCAATGGGCACAGTCTACCACATTGCTGGCTAGAAGCAGCTCGAGGGCGGTGCGCGCCAGCCTTAAAGCACCGGGACTTCTAGTGTTCACTACCATGCCTTGTTCTACCCTCTCAGTGCAGGCAGTAACCGGCTGACTTTTGCCCTCCACCTCCACAAAGCACAGACAACAGGCGGCAGGGGATTCCGAAGCATCACGGAGGGCACAGAGATTGGGTATGTAAATGCCATTGTCCAATGCCGCCCACAGGACTTTCTCTCCCTCGCTGGCGGTTACTTTCTTACCATCAATGGTTAAAGATATGGTCTTCATCTTCCTACTTTGAAGCTGGCACCTGGCTGGGAGGCGATAGCTTCACCACGGCATTGTATTGGGGAGGGCAGGATGTAAGACAGGTGCCACACTTGACACACTTTTCCTGGTCAATAACCTTGACTCTCTTCTTATTGGCGGATATTGCCTCCACGGTGCAAGTGCCAACGCAGGCATCACAGGAGCGTTCGCACTTTTCCGGGATGATGTAATAAGCAATGAGTTCCCGGCACATCAGTGCTGGACATCTACCCTCCTTGATATGTGCTTCATATTCGTCTCTGAAAAAACGCAAGGTGCTCAATACCGGATTGGGCGCGGTTTTCCCCAGACCACAGAGTGAACCAGCCTTTATATCTTCCGCCAGCTCAACGAGCATGTCCAGGTCTTTGATTTTGCCTTTGCCTTTGGTGATTTCATCCAGGACTTCCAGCATTTGTTTCGTCCCCAAGCGGCAGAAAGTGCACTTGCCACAGGACTCCCTCTGGGTAAAGTCCAAAAAATAGCGGGCTATCTCCACCATGCAGTCGTCCTCATCAAGCACTATCATCCCCCCTGAGCCCATCATCGCCCCGGCATCGGCGAGGGAGTCGAAGTCAATGGGCAAATCCAGGGCAGATTCAGGGAGGCAGCCGCCGGAGGGGCCTCCTATCTGCACTGCTTTGAAACGCTTGCCCCCAGGAATACCACTGCCAACATCAAAAATGACCTGGCGAAGGGTGGTACCCATAGGCACCTCAGTTAGTCCGGTGTTGACCACCTTACCCGCCAGAGCAAAAACGGCAGTCCCCTTACTCCTCTCAGTGCCAATGCTGACAAACCACTCAGCCCCGTTCTGAATTATGTGGCGTATGAAAGACAGGGTCTTCACATTATTGATAAGAGTAGGCTTCCCGTACAGACCATTGGTTGCTGGGTAAGGTGGGCGGTAATGTGGGATGCCAGGTTTCCCCTCTAGTGAGGCGATAAGGGCTGTCTCCTCACCACAGACAAAGGCACCCGAGCCTTGAAACAGCTTGATATCAAAGCTGAAGTCGCTGCCAAGGATATTTCTGCCAAGGAGGTTTAGTTTCCTTGCCTGGCGAAGAGCAAGTTGTGCCCGACGGACAGCCAGGGGATACTCAGCACGAACATAGAGATAGCCGAATGGTGCACCAATAGCATAACCGGCAATGAGCATACCCTCCAGTACTGAATGTGGGTCACTCTCCAGAATAGCCCGGTCCATAAAGGCGCCAGGGTCGCCCTCATCCCCATTACAAATTAGATATTTTGGCTTACCTGAGGCATTGCGGCAGATTTCCCACTTCTCCCCGGCGGGAAAGCCAGCACCGCCTCTACCCCTCAGCCCCGACCTTTTGACCTCATCTATAATCTTCTCTGGCGGCATCTGGAGTGCTTTTACCAGAGCCGAATAGCCGCCGTTAGCAATGTAGTGCTCTATCTGTTGGGGGTCAATGTATCCGCAGTTTTTCAGAATAACCTTTTTCTCAAACTTGGCTCGAGGGAAATCGGAAAAGCTAGGAACAAGGTCATTTTCTTCCAAAGCACCGAGGACGAATTCAAGACAGGGGTCATCACCAAGGATAAATTCCCTGATTAGCCTTTCGGCTATCACTGGATTGACATGCCCGTAGCAGATAGGAGGATACCCTGGCTTGATTATGGTAACTATTGGTTCGGCGTAGCAATGCCCCATGCAGCCGACCTCAATTACAGGGCAGTCTAGCTTTTGCTTTTTAAGCTCGTCTCTTATTGCCTGGACTACTTCCAGAGCCCCGGCTGCCCGGCCACAGGTAGCTGTGCCCACCAAGACTACTGGTTTGCCACCATCCCGGAGTTCCCACCATTGGGATTCAGCCCGGCTCTTTATCTCCCGGAAGGTTGAGACCACACTTTGAAGCCCGGCTGCTTTCACCGGCTTTCTTCACCCTGCCTCTCCTTTTCCAGCTTAAACGAGAGCAGGATTCCATCTACTTTAGTGGGTTCAACCTTAGCCTGTGGCTTATCATCGACCACAGTTACTGGCGCCATAACACAGCAGCCTACACAGGCGACAGTTTCCAGGTCGAACTCACGGTCAAGGGTGGTCTGTCCTCGGTCAATATCCAACCTTCTCTTCCAGGCATCCAGTGCGATGTAACCACCCTTCATATGGCAGGCTGTGCCTAAACATACCCTTACCGAGTGCTTGCCGGGAGGAATGAGTCGGAACTGATTGTAAAAGGTGACCACGCTATAAACATCTATCTCTGGCATATCAAGAAATTCGGCAATTTCCAGCATAGCTTCCCGGGGAAAATAGCCAAGCTTGCCCTGAACCTTTTGCAGGATGGGGATAAGATTCTCCCTTTTTCTACCAAACCTATTTAGAATTCGCCTTGTTTGTTGTTTGACTTTAGCCTGTTCCTCAATCATTACCATCGCCTCACAGTCGGTTAAATTATATGACAGCGAGCATATCTATGCAAGCCATTGTACTCGTTCAATACCTTAGTGGCACCTCAACTTTCTGCACCTCACCCCCTCAGTCCCCCTCTCCTTGAAGGAGAGGGGGAGGAATAAAAAAGAGGGGGCTTTGCCCCCTCTTATCCTTCCTATGGAAGGACTTCCCCCTTCCCCTCTAGGGGAAGGGGGTCAGGTCGAAGACTCTTCGAGGGGACGGGGTCAATGCCGCGGAGAAACGAAACATGATAATCCGTGTCACCAATCTATCTGAACTAGCTCACTCCTTTACCCTTGACAGCCCAAGCGAGATGGCATAGTCTTTACTCGGGTGGAGGCAATCGAAAACAGTGGCAGTCATTTGACAGTATTGCTGACTAAATAATTTAAGAAAAAGCCACATTTAAGCCGAGGCGTAGAGTTGATAAAGACAGTGGTAAAAGTGATTATTATCATTGCTGTAGTTGGCTTTTGCGTCTCTTGCCTCCCTGCCGAAAGAGCGGAGACAGAGTTTAGCGGGACCGCCACGTACTCTGGAACTTGGTCTACGGACAAAGCCCCGCTCGTCCCGGTCCCCTTCGGGCGCACTGTACCGATGTGGCCAAAGCTCAGTGGCACCTGTGAGCTAACCGTTGATTTTGACCGTGGCACGGCAACCGTATCGTTCAGTGGTGACCGTTCAGCAACAATTACCATGCACGCTACCAAATTTGGGGAAAAAGGTGAGGTAGTTACGCCGTACGGTGTGGCATATTTTCTTTATGGAGGTAAGATGATCAACGACTGGCGTTGGCTTGTCGGCTGTTATTTTTATGCGGAGAACCCCAGTAAGCCCGGGGGAACGTGGTCTTGTTGGTACGAGCCTCATCCGGGAAGTCGCGGCAGATGGATAGAGGGTAGTTGGAGGGCCCAGAAAGTCTCAACCGGGTAACCCCCTATAGCCGCGTTCTTATCAGCCGCATTTAAGTATGCTTCCTTTTGCGCCATTAATGCTAGCGTTGCGGGGCTTTCCTTGATAGCCCAACCTGAAGCCTTGCCAGACGACCGGCTCCGGGTAAGATGGTAGCGGTAACACTCATAATGCATCCATTATAGCGCCCTCTCATCTCTTATCAAGTGTCACCAATCTATCTGAACTAGCTCAGCCATTACCAACTTAGAGTAGAATTTGCTGGAAAAAGCCCTATCAGGCTCTTCGGCGGCTGAGGGTTAGCCCGATAAACACCAACAAGGCTAGAAAAGAAGCTGCAATACCTCCGATGAGCCACCAGTTGATGGGCTGGGGCGGAGCAGGTGGTGCTGCCTTGACCTCAAATGTGCCAGCTAAACCGTCAACACTTACCGTATGGGTCCCGGCAGTATCCTCAGCTATGGTGAAGGTTACTGTTTGGCTAAACCCACCAGCCAGGGTTAACTCTTCAATAGCTACCACTGCTTCCTCTATCTTAAGGGTTACTTCATGAGTGCCCCTGGCATCATCAGTGTTGGCAACAACAACACTGATGGTTACCTTTTCTCCAATATCAACCTCTGCAGGAGTAACATCAAGCGCACTCACGACAAAAGTGGCTGGTGTTCCTAAAGTAGTCAAGGTATGTTCGTCAGATACTGCCAGGTTATCGGCTCTATCTCTGGACATGACCTTATAGCGATAGGTGGTAGCCGGGGTCAGGTCACTCAGGTGAAGGTGATGATTAATGACCATTTCTTGGTCTAGCTCTAAGAACATGTGTAAAGCAGACCAGTAGTCCACCTGACTATCGCTAGGTTCTTGGGTTGTCCAGTAGATATCAACACTGGTGTTGGTAACATTAGCCACCGAGATATTTGAAAGTCTGGCCGGTGCTGAAAACCACAGTGAGGCACCAACTGCTACCACCAAAACGAAAGCAAGGACAACCCAATACCAGCTTTTCCGGCTCATGAAAAGTACCCTATTTAGAGCTAATATACCTCGAAGGCTTATTTGTTGCCTTTTGTCTCTATATTAGCACCAAAAGGGACAGTTGCCAATAGGGCGGGGGCTGTTCTTAGCCAATGGGGAGGATTAAAGTGCGAAATAAACCTAGATTTTTATGGTTCCTTCCAATAGACTCTAGCTATATCTGACTTGAAGCATAAGAGTTGCTCTCCACTCCACAGCGAAACCTTGAGTTCATACTCGCCACTAGGGATGTCCCCGATGGACTGTAACCGCAGTGTTTGTTCCTTATATTCCTTGTAGTGTAGTTCCATATCCAAGGGAACCTCCTCCATTTTCCCTGCAACCTCAACAATTGCCTTGTCCAGATGGACAGGCTGGGGAATGAAGCTTTTGATGTCAAAGGCTACCCACTCAAGCTCCCAGTTCTTCTCGGGCGGTCTCCTGTGCCAGCCATGTCCCATGCTGGCTGGCATCACTATCCCATAGAAAGGCTTGGGCGGCGATACCTCAACAGTAACGGCTGATATTAGGACAGGTTCAGATTTCTCTTCAACCTCTATATCAGCAACCTCACAGGATGCCACCAGTACACATATTGCCGCTAACAACACCACACCGATTTTGAGCCATACTCTTTTCATCTCTGTTTTACCCCTTTACTATCTGCTTCCATTGTCGTGGGGCGAGATTAAATGCTCATAAAACTGGCGTTTAAATTTTGTTAGAATTTGGCGGAACAGATTTGAGATATTGGGCACGGCTGGCGGCGGTGAGTCTTCGCAAATTGATACCAGTAGTGGCAACGTGGATTAGGCTAGCAATAGTTAGCCTTGACTATGAGGATGGAGAAGTTAAGCTAAGGATAGATGAGCAATACCTTACCGATACGCTTAAGGCTTGTAGTGGTATGACAGAGCAGGCTGCACCGATGTCATTTAGGTGCTATGTTATCTTAGCCTCCCGCAGCTTGAGGGCTAGATTGGCACCCATTTCTTCAGCAGTTTCACCTTCTATCATCTCACATCTGCTCTCTTTTTGCGGGATAAATAGGCTGAGCAACCTAGCTTGCCTCATTTGGGGAGGCTCAACTCCAAGTTCCTGAGCGTTCCAGGTCATGATGGGTTTCTTACGAGAGGCAACTAACTCCTTCACAGTGGCATAGCGCAACTCACCTAGCTCATTACTTACCGTAATTAAACTAGGCAAAGGTGCCTCAATTACTTCATAGCCATCCGATACTACTCGCTCCGCTATCACCTTGCCATCATTAAGTTCAACCTTACGGACTATAGTGATGCTGGGAATGCCCAAAATTTCAGCAATACCGGAGCCCACGGTACCAGCATTGGTATTTGCAGCCTCTCTCCCGGTAAGGATAAGGTCATATTGTCCTAACTTCCTGATGGCGCTTGCCAATGTAAAAGCAGTAGCATAACTATCCATTTCTTCAAAGGCGCTATCTTCCAAAAGAAGCAGTTCATCAGCACCAACAGCCAAAGATTTCATCAGAACTGGCTTAGACAAGCTTCGTCCTGCGCTGAGCACGGTTATTTTGCTATCATGAGCATCCTTGATTCGCAGGGCTGCCTCCAGTGCGTTTTCATCAAAAGGAGATAACACTGGCGGTATTCCCTTTAGAACAACCCGCTTGGCATCAGCATCTATTTTATAGGCAGAGACTGGCGCTTCTGGGTCAAAAACCTGCTTAATACAAACGATAATATTCACCATATTTTTTGGTCTAAAGCGCCTGTTCTACAAGCTCAACAATGTCGTAAATCTTAAGCCTACCGTTACCTTCCTTAAGAGCATCGCTAAAGTTCCTCTTACACCAAGGACAAGCTGTAATCATCGCTTCAGCCCCGGTAGATTTCGCTTCGTCTATCCTTTCCAGAGCAGTCCATAGAGCAAAGTCTGGGTAGGCGTCGATTACCCCTCCCCCAGCACCACAGCACCAAGCATTCCCCTTGATTCGTGGCATCTCAATAAGTTTCAAGCCAGGGATACTGTTGAGTATATCCCTCGGCGGCTGATAAATTTCACCGGCTTTCAATTTTCCTTCTTGGCGTATCCAGGGCTCAATCTTCCTCCCCAGATGGCAGGGGTCGTGATAGGTTACCGTTAACGGAACACTCTTGGTTAACTTCAGCTTACCTTCCCTTATCAATCGGTCAAGGTACTCAGTGATATGGAATACCTCTAAATCGCCCTTCTTACCGTGCATGTCATAGAGAACCTTAAAGGCATAGTAGCAATCAGAGCAAGAGGTCACCAATGTTTTTATGCCAGCCGTTCTCAGCATTTCCATGTTACTTTCGGCATACTTGATGAACTCCCCCTGATACCCCATCTCAAAGGCACGACCTCCACAGCAGGTTTCGTCCTTTCCAGCAATACCAACATCAACGCCTGCCTTCTTTAGCAGATTGACAGCAGTCCTAGCCACCGTCCATAATTCCTCATCAAAACAGTATTGGCAACCAGCGTGGTAGTAAACCTCTGCTTTCTCCTTGGTGACATCCTTTACCCCTAAACCTTCAGCCCACTTGCCTCGCTCTGCCTTCGGCTTTTGCAGCATGTTATCATCTTTCTTTAAGCCCTCAATGGTAACCATATGAGCAATGGGCACTTGGCCCACCTCAACACACTTGGCTCTGAGCTCGTGTTGCAACTCTACCATATCTCGGAAATCCACTCGGGCACACATTTCACCACACGCGCCACAGCCAGTACAATGATAGAATACATCACTTACTGATTCAGTTAAACCAATTTTCCCTTCATCCAGGGCTCGGGCTAGCTGGGCCATACCACCAAGGCTATAGGTGAAGAAGTTAAACCTTTTATAAATGGGGCAGACCAGCTCAAATTCAGTCTCCTTATACCCATAAGTACACTGTGCGCACCTTCCACACCTTGTTATGAAATCATAAAGCTGTTTATTCGTTACTACTTCATTGCTCATAGCTTACCTCCTAAAACAGGTTAACCCCCGGATGCATAATATTATTGGGGTCAATAAGGTTCTTTATCTTCCGAAGAAGCTCTCCATAGGGTCCGGTTAAGGCTAAGAATGAAGGGTCTTGCCTGAATCGAAACATAATCGCTCCATACTTTTCCAAGAATTCATAGTAAAAGTTTTTATACGCATCCCTTAGTTGCTCCATATATTCCTTTTGCTCATCCATAGAGCCGGTAACAAGTATGACAAAAGCAAAGAAAAATTCTCTGGCATGGTTAAAGGGTAAAGCTCGGAACATGTAGGGGGGCTTAGCATATTTCTCGGCGAACCTCCACATCTCCTGTTCCACCTCCAGAACCTTAGACGGCTCAGCATTCACCAAGCAGCCTGACAGCCAGTCTCCAATTCTCAGTGTTGAGTCCTCACCCGGCTTCGGGTGTATACCATCCACAAAATAGGAGTTAAGGTATGCCCAGCTTCCGGGATATGTTGCTTTAGCTTTTTCTGGAGGTATATAATCTCCTCCGAGCTCCCTAGCCAATCTGATGCAGGTCTTCTCTTGAGCGTCAACCACATCTTTATAGCCGCTAAGCCGCGCTGAAGCAATGCCAAATGGTATACCTGGAGGTGGTGTTCTCTGGTCTTCCTTCATCACCTCCTTGGGCAGTACCGTAGATTTGGAAATCATCAATTGATGTAACATGTTCCAAACCCAAGTCCAGAATGTCACGCTGTCAGCCAGGTTGCGTCTTACTATAAGCTTCATATACTCCACCGCTGGAGGAAAACTATCAAACTTGGTAATTAGCAGCCTTTCCTCCTCACCTCTATCGTAAAGCTTCACCGACATCTTGGTTACAATCCCCAGTGTTCCGTAGGAACAGGTAAATAAACCGGTGAGGTCAGGGAAAGGTCCGTATCGGGAGCGCCAGCCAGCAGTGCCAAAGCTAGCTGAACCAGTTCTTATAATGTCACCGCTGGGGATAACAACTTCTAGGGCAAGAACGGGGTCTGGGTCCCACTTAGCTGATAAATTCCCCGAAGGGCGCATGAGGTAGTTGCCCACAGGACTCCCCCCACCAGTAGCTGTTGGTAAGTGGTTTATGAACCCATTCTTCTTAGCCTCAAGGCTTAATTGATGGTGAGTAACTCCCGGTTCAACAACTGCATAGGCAGCATCAGAGTTAATTTCTATTATTTTGTTCATAAGCCTCAAATCAACTACTAACCCACCTTCATGAGGTACTGATAAGCCAGCAATATTTGAACCCCGGGACATTGGAACTACAGGAACCTTAAAGCGGTTAGCAGCTACTAACAGGTCCCTAACCTCCTCTGTTGTTTGTGGTAAGGCAACCAAGGCAGGAAGAGTAGCTTCTCCCACTAGAACAGCAGGATCCATGGCATAACTGTTGAGAATTGCTTCGTCGCGGCTCACTCGCTCTTTAGGAAAAGTGGATAAAAGCTCCTTGTATAACAAATCAACATTACTCATTTTGGTACACCTCCGTAGGAAATTCTTTACCCTAACCTACCAGAATGCCAGCTCCTTTTGATAGGTCTCTATTGGTATATACAAAATTATGTGCCTCTTTTATGGCTACAAACCCACCACAGCAGTAGGCACCCTGACTAATGCCGCAGAATTTTTAGTATGACCCCACACTATAACACCCGCCATCTCTTTGTCAAGCCCCTGTACTCGTTCATATGATTAGTGACACCTTACCTCCTCTCTTTGATTTTGCTGATAGTGTTTGAGAAACTCCAGTGGCGTAAGGTATCCCAGTGCCTGGTGGGGTCAGATAGTATTGTACACCTCT
>JAUWIX010000036.1 GCA_030608005.1 Dehalococcoidia bacterium | reverse complement strand
TAAGAGCTTCACTGGTGCAGATATTAGAGATAGCCTGCTCTCTTCGGATATATTGCTCGCGGGTCACCAGGGTCATCACATATCCTGGCTTACCCTCAACATCCACCGTCTTGCCCACAATCCTGCCTGGCATCTGGCGCAAGTATTCTTTGCGACAGGCAAAGACGCCCAAACCTGGTCCCCCAAAGCTTGTCGGGTTGCCCAACGCCTGACCATCAGCAACAGCAATATCAGCCCCATAATCTCCCGGCGGCTTAAACATCCCTAAAGAAATAGGGTCAACTATGGCAATGAATAAGGCTCTAACATCATGGGCTTTCTGAGCGTAGGCTTCCATCTGTTCAAAATAGCCAAAGAAATTGGGTTGTTGGACTATTAAACAGGCACAATCAGAAGACAAGTGGCTTGAGTTTAAGTCTACCGTCTCTATAGAAAGATTCCGACCCGTGACATAAGTACTTATCACCTCACGATAGGTCGGATTTATCGTGGTTGACACAGCGACCTTGCCCCTTTTGTTTATTACGCATGCCATTATTGCTGCTTCAGCAGCAGCGGTGCTGCCATCATACATTCCAGCATTGCTCACCTCCATGCCGGTAAGTTGGCAGACCAGCGACTGGTACTCATAGGTGGTTTGTAGTGTACCCTGGCTGACCTCGGCTTGATATGGAGTGTAAGCAGTGTAGAACTCGCTGCGACTGGTAATGTGCTCAACTATGCCGGGGATAAAATGACGGTAGCTACCGCCACCTAGAAAACAAGCATAATTATCCAAACTGGCATTACGGCTTGCTAGTTGATGAAGCTCCTTTTTGAGTTCTAGCTCAGAGAGAGGAGGCGGCAGCTTGAACCGGGCATGGCGTAACTTTTCAGGTATATCCTGAAATAGCTCCTCAATTGAACTGACTCCGATTTCCCGCAACATAGCCCTGCGGTCAGCATCAGTATTGGGTAAATAAGGTAATGGCATTATACTCGTTATCCTCCGTTTATTCTGATTCTTCTTCAGATAATTCAGCTACAAATTTATCATACTTGTCACTATCCATTAAGGCATCAAGCTCTGAAGACTTGCTCAATTCTAACCTAACCAGCCAACCAGCTCCGTAAGGGTCTTCATTCACCAGTTGTGGCTTATCGATGGCAGTTTGGTTAACTTCCGATACCTTTCCGCTAACTGGTGCAAAGATATCTGAGACCGCTTTCACCGATTCTACCTCGCCTATCTTTCTGAATTGTTCCACTTGAGTTCCCGGGGCGGGCAAGTCTAAAAATACTATGTCTCCCAGCTGCGATTGAGCATAATCTGTAAGCCCTGTCTTCCCTTTATTCCCGGACTCGGGACAAATCCATTCATGTTCCTGTGTGTACTTATATTCTTTTGGGTTCATTTTACGCTCCTCTCTTGTAGAATCGCTTATTAACTACTTGAGCAGCCATTGGTTTGTTGCGAATCATTATCTCGATATCAGTGCCGATGGTGGCTAGCTCAATAGGAACATAACCCAGGCCAATACTAACACCTAGAGTTGGCGCATATCCACCACTGGTAACTTTCCCTACCTCTTGGCTGGATTTGAAAATTTTGTAGCCTGAGCGAGCTATCTCTCGCCCTTTCATTTGAAAGCCAATGAGCTTGCGCTTAATACCCTGGCGCTTAATCTCAAGGAGAGCGCTTTTACCGATAAACTCGCCCTTTTCGAGGTCTACTAGCCACCCCACCCCAGCCTCAAAAGGGTTGGTGCTCGTATCCATGTCTTGCCCACATAGCATCATACCGGCTTCCAATCGCAGACTGTCGCGTGCCCCCAAACCACAAGGCTGAACACCCTGTTCCATAAACGATTCCCATAGGGATGACGCGTTTGCTGCGTCGCTAATTATCTCGAATCCATCCTCTCCCGTGTATCCTGTTCTAGACACAAATACGCTTAGACCTCCTATCTTCGTTTGGGTGTGACCAAAGCGAGGTAAATGGGAGACACCCTTCAGATTCTTCAGTTGGCAAACAGATGGTCCTTGAACAGCCAGCATAACCGTATCAGGAGATGTGTCCTCAATAATGATATCAGGGTCTGAGCCTGACCAGCGGGATAACCAGTCAAGCTTTTGCTCAATATTGGCTGCATTCCAAACTATTAAATATCGGTCAGCCCCTACGCAATATACCCACAAGTCATCTAGAATACCTCCGTCCTCTAAACATAGAAGGCAGAGCTGGGCGGAACCTACCTCTAACTGCTGGGCTGGCTTGGTTAACACCTTATCAAGAAAGGAACCCGCTTTCCTGCCGCTTACCCAAACTCTGCCCATATCGGAGACATCAAACATACCTGCTCCAGAGCGAACAGCCCTATGCTCCGCCAAAATAGAAGTGAACCAGACAGGTAACTCCCAACCAGCAAAATCTATCATCCTGGCTTTCAAATCACGATGTAGCTTATTAAGAGGTGTTTTCTTTGATAGCTTCATTACCTAGTCTCCTGCATAAAAGGTTCTAAACAAAAAGGGCAATCTGCACTAAACAGATTACCCCTGTCCTTTTACCTGAGAGATTGCCCGCTAGCTATTTGCGGACTTACCCCTTCGGCGACCTCATGCAGAGGCCTCTCCAGAGGTTTTTACTTACGGCAGTCCTTTTGCCTGAGAGTTTCAAGACCTTGAGCTAACACTCCGTCTCTTGCCCCTTCGGCTCCCTATATAGGGCATCTCCTGCCGTAAGTCAACAACCCTAATAAAGCTTATAACATATCCCGCATAGTTGTCAATCCACTGACTGGTTGACCTCATTGCTTCAACCTTCGCTTGATAAACGAGGCTAAATCACCCATATTGACAAACCTTGAAACATAATGTATTTTATTAGCCAACTGGCGGAAATTTAGGAAAGGAGGATTAAATATAAGAAAGACTTGAAATATGTTCTCAACCAACTACCAAAATTTAGAAAAGAGGTGAGTAAGTGGCAGAAGAAAAGGAATTGACCGGGATGGATGCACTGGCAAGAGACTATGAGAGAGCCCCGGTGCCCGGGATGAGGCAGAAGCCGTGGTATAATGTGGGTCTGGTTTGGGGTGGTGTTGCCGCCTGCCTGGCTTGCCTGATGGTGGGGGGCTTGGTCGGGAGTTGGCTCGACCTTAAGACTGCCGCAATCGCAATACTATTTGGCTGTCTCATAACCACGGTAATCGGCGGCATTTGCTCAGTGGTAGGGGCACGGCTGAACCTGTCAACGCCGATGATTACTAGGTTTGCCTTCGGCGATTGGGGGGTTTATCTGGTGGCTCTTGTCCTCGCTCTTGGCTCCTATGGCTGGTTCGCCGTTCAGCTCGGGTTGTTCGGCGTGACCTTTCAGGCGTCATGGGGGATTATGACAGGGATTACCCCGGGGGCGGTAGGCTTAATTCTAGCTATAATAATCGGTGGCATATGTATGATATCTACCGCCGTCTTCGGCTATCGGGCTTTAGCCTGGCTGAGCCTAATTGCCGTGGTACCCATGGTTCTGCTGATGGTAGCTTCACTGGTTATAGTCTTAGGCGACTATTCTTGGGGTGAGCTGCTGGCGCGCGCACCAGTAAGCCCAATGCCGCTGGTTTTTGTAATTTCAGTAATAGCTGGCGGGTTTATGGTGGGCGCTGTGATTACGCCCGATGTCAGCCGTTATGCTAAAAGCGCTGGGCACTCGGTTTGGGGTGTGGTTCTCGGCTTCTTTGTTTTCCAGGGTGTGATTATGTACATCGGGACCATCCTGGGTAGCGCCACCGGTGAGTGGGACATCGTAAAGATTATGCTTGGACTGGGTTGGGGGCTCATTGCTATGGTGGTATTGGTCCTGGCTCAGTGGACATCGAACGACAACAATTTATACTCGGCGTCGTTGGCGTTTTCCGTAGTCTTTAGGCGTTGGCCCAAATGGGTGCTAACTTCAATTGCCGGCGGCATCGGCATAATCCTGGCTCTGTTGGGGATATATGGCGCGCTGGTAAACTGGCTTCTAGTGCTATGTATTTTGATACCACCTATAGCCGGGGTCTTCATAGCTGACTACTTCCTAGTAAACCGGGACTTTTACAAATATGAGAACCTACCTAAAACACCTAAGGCTCGGTGGTTGATGCTGATATCATGGGTAGTTGCCTCATTTATTGCTTACTGCACTACGGCTGCGCCGACCGGATTGGGCTGGTTCACGATAACCCAAATCCCAGCCATCGACAGCTTCCTAATTGCCTTTGTGCTGGCACTAATCCTGGGCTGGTCGTATAAGAAAGCTAAAGGAGGGTGGCCGGAAACTACACCAGCATAGTGGTTCATATGTATTTGTAGTTATGGAGGTGGGAGAACGAAGATAAAGGTTATTATACCTATCATAGTAGGTGAATATAACCAAGAAGTGAAGAGGGAATTGGAGCACCTCGCAGCCGGGGGCACCGAGATAGAGGTAGTGAATTTAGCCAAGGGACCAGCATCTGTTGAGTCTCACTACGATGAAGCCGCTGCTACTCCAGACATTCTGAGCAAGGTAAAGGAAGCTGAACAGGAAGGATTTGACGCGGTAATTGTAGACTGTTTCGGGGATGTGGGGGTAAAGGCGGCACGCGAGATTACCAATATACCTGTTGTTGGTCCCGGTGAGACATCTATGTTATTTGCTGCAGCTCTGGGTCATCGCTTCTCGGTGATAACTGTGCTGAAGAACCTGGTGCCGATGATGAGTAATGCGGCTAAGGTTTTAGGCGTCCACGAAAAATTAGCCTCGGTCAGGTATGTTGACATCCCTGTTCTGGAGTTGGCGGATAAGGAGAAGTTAAAGAAGGCTTTATACCAGGAGATGTTGAATGCCATAGAGAGGGATGGTGCCCATGTTCTTGCTCTTGGTTGTACCGGGATGTCGAGTGTGGCTTCAGACCTAAGTCAAATGCTGAAGGAAAATGGGTATGATGTTCCTGTTATAGACCCATCGGCAGCCTCACTAAAATTTGCCGAGGCTTTGGTCAGGATGAGAATAAAACAGAGCAAGATTACCTATATGGAGCCTCCGGAAAAGGAGAGAACTGGGTTTTAGCCAGTCGCTCTGCTTTCTTGGTGAGCGAAGAGGGTCTCTATTTTGTAGAGACCCTCTCTATTTTATCTAGAAAATGTTTGCTGTCTATCCCTCTACTTAATCACAGCCTGTTCTTTCTTTTTCTGGGGGTGGCGGGTAGGTCAATTTTGATTGCGAAGTCTTCATATCAACCAAGATTTCGGCAAGCTTCAGAGCTACGATTAAGGGGTCCACGACCGGTATGTTGTAGCCCTGGTCAGCCAGCTCATGTTTTATTTGGTCTGCCAGCCCAGCCATACCAGTGCACCCAAGAATAATGACATGTGCTCCATCATCCTTGATTGCCTTTACCGACTCCTTGGTCAGTTTTGCTACAGTCTTTGGTCTGTCCTGCAATTCCAGAACTGGAATATCCACAGCCCTTACGCTTGTAAGCCTGGTTGTGCCCAGTTTTGCAGCTATCCTGTCAATTAACGGGGCAAGTCTAGATAAAACTGTAACTACGGAAAAGTTGTGCCCCAGGAGCTGTGCCAGTGCCATGGATGAGCTTCCTGGTCCGATGATAGCGACATCTGTTACCTCTCTGGCGGCATCTACGGCAACATCACCAAAGCAGTTGATAATGATGGCATCTGCTTTATCGGCTACCTCTTTTACCTTTTTGACAACATAAGGCGCGGCTATAACCTCATCAT
>JAUWIX010000018.1 GCA_030608005.1 Dehalococcoidia bacterium | reverse complement strand
TGGGAACCTGACCTCGGTAATGCGAGCGTAGGGAAGCGGCAGTGATTCAGACCAAGGGTCTAGCATGATAGCCGAAGCCCTTGGTTTTATTTTTGTGGAGGCAGATATGACTCAACTGGAATTGGCAAGAGAAGGTAATATTTCGCCACAAATGAGCCTGGTGGCACAGAGTGAGGGGGTAGAGGCTGAGTTTATTCGCCAGGGTGTGGCTGCAGGGACAATAGTTATCCCAGCCAATATCAATCACATAAACCTCGTTCCTTGCGGGATAGGTCAGGGACTTAAGACCAAGGTCAATGCCAATATCGGCACCTCCTCTGATTTTGGCGATATAGATACTGAGCTGAAAAAGCTACGAGTGGCTACTGATTATGGCGCCGACACGGTTATGGATTTAAGCACCGGCGGCGATATATCAGCCATTCGGCAGGCTATTGTTGCCTCAAGTTCGTTACCGATAGGAACGGTACCTATTTACCAGGCAGGGATTGAAGCTGTAGCCAGACATGGAGCTATAGTCAAAATGACTGTTGATGACCTATTCTCAGCCATTGAAGAACATGCCCGGGACGGCGTTGATTTCGTAACCGTACACTGTGGCGTTACCCAGTCAGCTATTGACCGGCTCAAGCAACAGAAGAGGGTAGCTGATGTGGTATCCCGAGGAGGAGCTTTTCTAATAGGCTGGATGCTCCATAACAAGCGCGAAAACCCCCTTTTTGAATATTATGACCGCTTACTGGAGATAGCTAAGGAGTTTGATGTTACCCTCAGCCTTGGTGATGGCATGCGTCCCGGCTGCCTGGCTGATGCTACCGACCGGGCTCAGGTGGAGGAATTACTCACTTTAGGCGAGTTGGTAAACCGAGCTCAGCAAGCTGGGGTTCAGGTAATGGTTGAGGGTCCAGGCCATCTGCCCCTGAATCAGATTGAGACTAATGTCCATTTACAGAAGGCTGTCTGCAAGGGAGCCCCTTTCTATGTGCTGGGACCACTGGTAACTGATGTTGCTGCTGGCTATGACCACATCACTGGGGCTATAGGTGGGGCTATTGCTGCCGCCGCTGGTACCGATTTTCTATGCTATGTAACCCCAGCGGAGCATCTCTCTCTGCCCGACCCCGAAGATGTAAAGCAGGGAGTTATAGCCTCACGCATTGCCGCTCACACCGCTGATATAGTTAAAGGAGTAAAGGGTGCTCAAGAATGGGATAAGAAGATGTCAGTGGCTCGAAAAAGGCTTGACTGGGAGGAGCAAGCCAGGTTGTCCTTAGACCCTGAGCTATCTCGCCAGGTTCATAGTAAGCATGCTTCTACCAGCGCCGCCTGCAGTATGTGTGGTGAGTTTTGTGCTATGGCACTAATGGAAAAATTTCTGGGCATTTCAGCACCAAGGACTGGCTTATAACCTGATAGAGAGGAGAGGTTAAGATGACACTATTTCACCCGGTTAGGGAAAGGGAAGTGGCTAAGGCTATCGTAGGTAGCTTTTTGCGCCAGTTTGAAGAGTATATTGTGAGCGATGTCATTATTGTTGGTGGTGGTCCCAGTGGGCTGGTAGCTGGGAGAGAGTTGGGTAAGGCTGGGCTCAAGGTTTTGATTATAGAGAGAAACAACTATCTGGGTGGCGGCTTCTGGGTTGGTGGTTATTTTATGAATAAGGTCACCCTCAGAGCACCAGCCCAGGAGATTTTTGATGAGCTGGGTGTGCCTTATTCCACAGCCAGTGAAGGTCTATATGTAGCCGATGCTCCCCATGCCTGCTCTAGGCTTATTGCTGCCACCTGCGACGCCGGGGTTAAGTTTCTTAGCCTAACTCTGGTCGAAGACCTGGTGGTTCGTGAAGATAACAGAGTAGCCGGGGTAGTGGTTAACTGGAGCCCTATCGCTTATCTCCCTAATGAGATTTCAGCCCTCGACCCAATACCCCTGGAAACAAAGGTGGTGATTGATGCTACCGGTCATGATGCCTGTGTGGCTAGGAAACTGGTGCAACGGGGTGCGCTCAAGATGGCTGGAGAAGGAGCATTGTGGATTGATAAATCGGAGGATGCTGTAGTAGAGCGCACTGGTGAGGTCTATCCCGGATTAATTGCTACTGGCATGGCGGGTGCCAGTGTTTTCGGGCTACCCCGCATGGGTCCTACCTTTGGCGGCATGCTTCTCTCAGGGAAACGAGCGGCTGAGGTTGCTATAGAGATTGTGCAAAGGTCGGTGGTTTCTTAATGCCTGAATTATGTTAAAAGAGCAATTAAAAAATGGGTGGCGGCTTTAATCTAGGTAAGATATTTGGCATCCAGTTCAGGCTGCATTATACCTGGTTCATAATATTTGTTCTCCTAATCGTCTCACTATCGTGGCAATACTTTCCCCTCCTCTACCCTAGTTGGAATCACCTGCTTTATTGGGTGATAGGCATAATTGCCACCCTGCTATTTTTCATCTCCCTGGTTGCCCATGAGTTAGCTCACAGTCTGGTGGGCAGAGTAAATGGCATCCCGATAAAAAGCATAACCCTGTTTATCTTTGGCGGTGTGGCTCAGATGACTAAAGAAGCAACCAAAGCCAGTGCTGAGTTAAAAATGGCTGCTGCTGGACCTGCCTGCAGCCTGGCAATTGGCGGATTATTTGCCCTGCTCTGGATATTAACCCGAGACATAATCGAGCCACTAGCTGCTATGGCTTATTGGTTGGCTCAGATAAATGTGATTCTAGCTGTGTTCAACCTGATTCCAGGTTTCCCTTTAGACGGTGGGCGTGTCTTCCGTTCTTTAATGTGGCACTTTAGCGGTAACTACCAGCGCTCTACACGAATTGCCACCCGGGTGGGGCAAGGCGTAGGCTATACCTTTATTTTGGGCGGTATTTTGATGATGCTCCTCCTTCATGAGTGGTTAGGCGGTGTGTGGCTCGCCTTTATCGGCTGGTTCCTGCAAAATGCCGCTTCTGTTAGCTACCGTCAGGCTCAATGGCGTGAAGCCCTCCGCGGGTTCACCACATCGCAGGTGATGACCTCTAACTACATAGTAGTTCCACCAAATGTTAGCGTCAGCCAACTGGTTCAGAGGTATGTCTTACCCACCGGGCAACGCTTTTTCCCGGTAGCTGATGAAGGCAGGTTTATGGGGATTTTGACCTTGAGTAATATCAAGTCTGTTCCCCAGTCAAACTGGGATATGACCAAAGTAGAGGAGATAATGGTCCCCGTTGACCAGCTAAAGGTGACAACTCTTGAGCAGGACGCCCTGAGTGTAGTGGAGCAGATGGACGAGAGCGGTATAAACCAGATGCCTGTAGTAAATGAGGGCAGGGTTATTGGGCTGATCACCCGCGATAACCTAATAAGGTTTCTCCGCACCCGAGCTGAGCTGAGGATGTAGACTATTCTCATTCAGGAGGAAGAGATGAATAGTGGCACCCAGAATCCAAGTCTAGGTGAGGCAGCCAGTAGTTTTCTCGCTAGCCTGCCGCCCAAAGAAGGAAAGACAAGCCAGCAGGCGGTATATGGATTTGTTCGTTGGTATGGTTGGGAGCGCCCCTTTGCCGGACTTACTGCCCATGAGGTGGCTAACTATGCTGAGCAGTTATCATTATCACATGCCAACTATTTAAAGAACCTTGAGCTAACCCGAGCCTTTTTGGTTTATGCTAAGAAGCAAGGCTGGAGCAAGACTAACCTAGCGGCTTACCTCAAAACCAAGAAGGCGAAAGCTAGATTGTCCTCTTCAGCAAGGCATGGTTTGCTACCGACTACCTCTCTAACTCGGCAAGGGTATGCTGAACTGGAAGCTGAGCTCGCTGACCTTAAGAGCAGGCGGCCTCAGGCTATTGATGAGATGCGCAGGGCTGCGGCAGACAAGGACTTCCGTGAGAATGCGCCTCTGGATGCAGCTAAGGAGGAACGGGGGCACCTGGAGGGGCGGATTAGAGAGCTAGAACAGGCTCTGAAATCAGCAACTATCATTGGTAAAACACAAAAGGTCGCTCTTAAAGTAGGTATTGGTGATAGTGTTGTCCTGCGTGACGCAGTTTCTGGCGAAGAGCTATACTATACGATAGTCAGTCCTTGGGAAGTAGACCCGACCAAAGGTAAGATCTCCAGCAATTCACCCATAGGTAAGGCTATTATCGGTCGAGCCCAGGGGGAGATAATGGAGATAACAGCGCCAGTAGGCAAGTTGTGCTATCAAATCAAGCAGATCGAGCGTTAGCCTGCACATACCAACCTGAGTGGAATCGCTGGTGGCTAAAGGGGATTAGAGGAGAGATGCTTACTATTTATGCCTTTATGGATGTTAATATATTTCACGATAGGGGTTAAACAATGAAAGCTAATCACTCACATAAGGGTACAGCAAAATATATTGTTGGTGAAGTAAAGAGATTTGACCAGAAGAACGAAATGTTCAAAAGGGCTAGGTGGGACCCAAGACTTCAGGCTGATGCCAAAAGGTTCTATACTACCGTTTATCCCAAAAATAAGAAGGGGTACATGCTTAAAGATTTAGCCTTACGGGATGCTGCATGGTATATCGAGGACGTATTCGCTCGCGGCTGCCGTATTCATAACTCGGGGCTTCTTTCGTGGGAACGTAAAGCTCAGGATGCAGGGTGTGTGCCTACAGATTTAAAACTAGAGATACATGACCCCAGGGAAATGTCGCAAGATATCAAAAAGGTAGCTAAACTTTTTGGTGCCTCTCTGGTAGGAATAACTGAGCTAGATAGACGATGGATATATTCCCATACTTTTGATAGTGTTACCCATGAATACAAGGAATTAGAGGTGCCTGAGGGGTATCAATATGCTGTAGTCATGGCATTTGAAATGGAGTATAACTTGGTTAAAGCGTCTCCTACTTGGTTGGCTGCAGGTACTGAGGGAGTAGAGTACTCAAGAATGCCATTTACCGCTAGCATGTTAGCCCAGTTTATCCGTGACCTAGGTTATAAGGCTATACCATGTGGGAATGATACGGCTATTAGCATTCCTCTAGCTATCGATGCTGGCTTGGGTGAACTGGGAAGGAATGGATTACTGATTACAAAGGAGTTTGGGCCGAGGGTCAGAATAGCTAAGGTTTTGACAGACTTACCCCTGGTTCCTGATGAACCTGCTGACTTCGGCGTAACTAGATTCTGTGAAGTTTGCATGAGATGTGCTACAAACTGCCCAAGTCAGGCTATCATGCGGGGTGATAGAACTACCAAACCTCACGATATTTCTAACGCTACTGGCGAGCTAAAATGGCCGATAAATGCCGAAAGGTGCTTTGCTTTTTGGGCACGCAATGAAGGCTCTTGCATGAACTGCATTAGGGTCTGCCCCTTCAATAAGTCAGCAGGCTGGTTGCATGATATTGCAAGGTGGCTGGTGAAGCATACCCCTTGGTTAGACTTGTTCCTGGTTAAGGTGGATGACCTCTTTGGCTATGGTAAGCAGACAAAACCTAACTTTTGGAGTGAGTAAAGTAGGGCTCAGTTTTGTGAAGAAGTCCGGATGGTTAGGTCACTGGTTATACAATAGACTGAAATCTGGCAAGTGGCATTGCGCCTTTTTCGGTTACGCCTTTCATTACTGTATTAGGATGGCACGCACGGGGGATGCCTCGCCACCTTTGATTTTCAGAGGAAAGCAGAACAGGGTATATCTTCCCGGGGGGACTCCTTTGAGATTGATGCCTTCCAAAATTAGTATGTTACTTCCTAGTATCTTATGATGTGTAGGGAAGGCTTCATCGCCGTGTCTTTCAATAGTATTATAGTCAATTCCAACCAGGCTCACTTTTTTCTCAAGGCAAAAGTCAGCGGCTTTGGGTGATAGATAGACAAAGTTTTCAGAAAATACCCCGCTTCTGCACCGACCACTTATGGAGTTATCTGTCTTGAATAACAGGGCATCGCCCTGTTTAATATCGAGGTTTTCCAATTCGGAAGGTCGTATCGACTCCCTATCCTTGATACTCACCACTTGTGCGGGAAGAATAAACTCCTGAACGGAATACTGGTCAATAGATTTTGCGTTTGGAATGAAATGAAGTGGAGCATCTAGGTGTGTGCCTGAGTGAGCGCTCATCACCAATTTTGAGACATTAGAGATTCCGCTATCCTCGATTGTCAACATCAAATCCCTGGAATATGGCGTATCGCCTGGGTAATTAATGGATTCAGTTCCAAGCAAAACACTTATGTCATAAACGGCTTCATATCTCTGTGGAGTAAAGCTCATAGCCGACTCCTAATAATGCCAACTCCTGGTCAAAACAGGCGTGGCTTTAGATTATTACCTCCTCCTCCTTCAACTTGGCAATGTCGTCCCAGCTATAACCTAGCTCCAATAATATCTCCTCAGTATGTTGACCATGCTCAGGTGCTTCCTGCCTGACTGAGGCTTGGGTTTCATGAAACGTCCACGGGAAACCGAGCATCTTTATCCTGCCCCAAACCGGGTGGTCAAACCAGACAACATAGTTATTAGCTAAGACTTGAGGGTCGTTAATCACCTCTGATGGTGTCTGTATAGGGGTATGGATTACACCATGCTGCTTAAAAATCCTTATCCATTCATCCCTTGTCTTGGTAGTGAACCTCTTATCCAGGATAGCGATAAGCTCAGTGGCATTATCTCTTCTCTTTTCTAAATCATCGAACCTTGGGTCATGCTCCAGCTCTTCTAACCCCATTGCCTTACACACAGTAGGCCAGTATCTATCCGGCTGCAGGTGAGCGATGATAATCCACTTGTCATCCTTACACTTATAGTGGTTATAAATCGGGTTGCCAGCCGTTTTTCTCTGTCGCCTTGGGAAATCCTGTCCTATAATAGCTGAAGAGGCGAAGTTAACCCCCTCCAGGGCAATCAGGCTGCCCAATAGCGAGCTATCAATTAACTGCCCCTTGCCTGTCTTCTCTCTGGCATAAAGAGCAGCAGTTATCCCCCAGGCGCACATAAGCCCACCTACCTCATCACCCATTCCTGGTACAAGTTGTCCCGGTGGCTCATCCAGCTCGCCACACATCATCATGGTTCCCGCTCTGCCTAAGCCAGTATAATCAAAGGAAAGTTCATTAGCATCAGGGCCTTCCCGTCCCCAGCCAGAAGCATGAGCATAGATAAGGCGTGGATTTATGGCTGATAGCGTCTGGTAATCAATCCCCATTCTCTTAGGAGCGTCTATACTCATATTGGTCAAAAAAACATCAGCTTGCTTAATAAGCTCTAAAAATATCCCCTTTCCCTTTTCAGTTCTCAAATCCAGGACAATGCTCCTCTTGTTCCGATTGTTACTCTCAAAGTAATAGTTTCGTCCCTTTATCCCAGTCTCGACTCCTATAATCCGCATGAAACCTCTTGCCGGGTCTCCAGTCTTAGGCTCCACCTTAATTACGTTGGCGCCTAAATCCCCCAGCCTCATCCCAGCCACAGGTCCCTGCTGAAACATGGTTATTTCCACCACCCTAATCCCATCTAGGGGTCCAGCCATCTCCTGCAACCCTCCTTTCAGTAATATCGGTAAAGAAGTATAGCTATAGGGCATACTAGTGTCAAGGCAGTGATTGGCTTGACAAGAACCACCGCCGTGGTCTAACATCTTGGGATGGTCGCTTTGTCCGAAAAAGAGTGGAGCGCTACAATTCACTGCCAATACTAAAGTAAGCGTATAAATAATGGCTACAACCAAAGTAGTGAGAAGCGTGTGTGGGCTATGTATGGGTAACTGTGGTGTGCTGGTCACTTTGGAAGATGGTAAGGCAGTTGAAATAAAAGGAGACCCTGAGAGTCCACTAAACCAAGGTGGCTTATGCAAAATAGGTCTGGCCTCCCTGGAATACCTTTATCATCCTGACCGGTTAAAGCATCCGTTAAAAAGAATCGGGCAGAGGGGCGAAGGTAAATGGCAGCAAATCTCGTGGGATGAAGCGTTCAGTCTAACAGCTGACGCACTGAACAAAGTAAAACAGGAGCGCGGCCCAGAGGCAGTGGTCATGGTGCACGGGTCAGCGAAGGGACCAATAGACACTCATCTAGTGCGGTTGGCTAATGCCTTCGGCACGCCAAATGTGGCATGCGCTGACCACGTTTGCCATGTGCCGAGAATGCTGCCCGCAGAAATTACATTTGGCTTTTTGCCTGGCGCTGAATACGGATATCCACCAGCATGTGTTGTATCCTGGGGTGCCAACAATGCCGAAACACATTTTTATATACACAAAAGCCTTGTCCAGGCTGTGGATAAAGGGACAAAGCTGATTGTAATAAACCCTCTGGAAACAGAGGTTGCCAAGATGTCAGACCTGTGGCTGCAAGTCAGACCAGGTTCAGACTTAGCACTAGCTCTAGGAATGATAAATGTAATAATCAACGAGGGTCTTTATGACGAGGATTTTGTCCATAAATGGACGGTTGGCTTTGATAAGCTTAAGACCCACGTTCAGGACTATCCTCCGGAGGAGGTGGCTGAAATAACATGGGTCCCGGCAGACTTGATTATAAAGGCAGCCAGATTATATGCCACCAACAGGCCAGGCTATATAGAGTGGGGTAATGCGCTTGACCAAAATATCAATAGCTTTCAGACCTGCCGTGCCCTTTCCATCCTGATGGCACTAACCGGTAACCTTGGTGTGCCGGGTGGAGAAATAGAGACGCCAGGAAGTGGCTTCCGTTATGGTGATAACAAGTTATCACATCAAGTGCGTGGTCGCTGGTCATATGAATTAGAGCTCCGTGACATGATACCAAGAGAGAAGCGGCAAAACAAAGTTGGGGCAGACTTGAATATGCTAACGGATTTCCGCTACGTTCTTCCCCAATCGGTCATAAAGTCCATTCTGGAAGGAGACCCCTACCACATTCATGCCGCCTACATTCAGGCGTCTAATCCTCTCTCTTCCTGGCCTAATATTGAGGAGACATATAGGGCATTGAAAAAGCTAGATTTCTTGGCAGTGTCTGACATGTTTATGACACCGACGGTCGCTTTGGCTGATATAGTATTCCCGGCAGCCAGCTATCTCGAGTTTGATGGTATTCAGACGCGGGAAGATGGCACACTAGCTCAGCTTCAGCAGAAAGTTGCCCAGATCGGTGAGTGCCGTTCAGACCATGAGATAATAAACAGGCTGGCAAAAAAGCTGGGACTGGGAGAGTATTTCTGGGAGAGTATTGACGATTTTTGGGACGCCATTTTGGAACCGGTAGGCTTAACCTTTGAGGAATTCAAGAAAATAGGACGGTTTACCAGTGCTGAGAGGCAACCTAAACAATACAAAAAGTACGAACAAGATGGGTTTAAAACACCCTCAGGTAAGGTTGAACTTTACTCAAGTCAGCTTGAAGAGTGGGGCTTCGAGCCGTTACCTACATATTGTGAGCCTCCTGAGACACCATACAGTGACCCTGAGCTGACTAAAGAATATCCCTTGCTTTGTACTACTCGAAAATTAGCCCCCTATCGCCATTCCGGTGGCAGACAGATACCCACTCTAAGAGGTAGTCACCCAGAGCCGGTTATTATCATTCATCCTGAAACAGCCAGCAGGCTGGGGATAGAAGATGGTGACCGGGTATATATTGAAACTAAGCGAGGTAGAATAAAGCAGAAAGCTGATTTATCAACTGGCATTGACCCACGAGTGGTTGTTGTTGACTATGCCTGGTGGTTCCCGGAAAGAGGGGAGGCAGAGTTATTTGGTTGGGCAGAATCAAACTACAATGTGCTGACCAATGATAAGTCACCGTTTAACCCTGAAGTGGGTTCATTTAACATAAGGGGCTTAGCGTGCAAGGTATATAAACCTCTTTAGGGAGAAGTTGGGGTCTAAGCCAGAAATCGTAAGACAGTGCTATTTGCCCTTGACTGCCTCTGACCTAAAAGAGCTTAAACTCTAGGTCGTCGAGCTTATCCAGCTCACCACTAGGCTAAGTAAAAGAGAGCCTGGAACTGAATTTAAAGTTGAAAGGGGTGACATTATGCCACTAAAGGATACTGGAGGTAAGGGACTAGCTACTGTAGAAGATTATTATCAGGATTATGACTCTAGAGCTAGAGAGCTAAGGAGTCAGGGCAAGAAAATAATAGGTTATCTATGTGCCCTTACTCCTTTAGAAATCATAACTGCCGCCGGGCTTATCCCGTTTAGGATAAAAGGGGATGTCAACGAGCCAATTACCCTGGCTGATACTCAGATGGAGACCATTGCTTGTCCTCTTGTTCGTAGCTGCTTTGATATATCACTCAAGGTCAACCGTAATTTCCTAGATGGTCTGGTTATACCTCATGCCTGTGACAGTATCTGCCGGACTTATGATGTATGGAAGTATAGCCTTGACCTCCCCTACAGTCATTTTGTCAATACTCCTCACTTGACCAATGATTTATCGTTGGAGTTCTTTAAGGACGAGCTAAATACATTTAGAAAAAGCCTTGGGAAGTTTGCCGGCAAGGAAATCTCTGATGACAGCCTCTCCCAGGCAGTTAAAACCTACAATGAAAATAGGGCTAGGGTGAGAGAGCTATATGAATTGAGAAAATCCGACCCCTCTCAAATCTCGGGTGCAGAGATAACCAGGGTATTAGTAGCAGCAATGGGTATCCCGATAGAAGAGTCTGTTGAGATGATAAGTGGTGTTATTGATGAGGTTAAGCAGAGGGCTATGGTTCCGACGAAGAGGTTACCCCGAATAATGGTAGTTGGTGGTCAGGTTGATGATGTGGCATTTATTAAGCTGGTTGAAGATAGTGGAGCTCGGGTGGTCGCTGATGATTTATGCCCCGGCGCCAGGGAGTTTGCAGCCGATGTTAATATTACTGGCAACCCGATTGATGGCATTGCTGAACGCTATTTGAGGAAGATAAATTGTGCCCGGACTTACAGGGAAAAGAAGGGAACATACCAAGAGTATTTAGAGGCGAGATTCGGGCATATTGGTCGTGCTATTAAGGATTTTCAGGTTGACGGTGTAGTCCTCTATATCTATAAGTATTGCGACCCCTTTGGCTTTGAAGTGCCGGCAATGAAGAGCTATATAGAATCACAGGGTACCCCGGTGCTTTATCTGGAGGATGAATATTCAATGTCAACCATTGGACGATTGAGGACCAGGATTCAGGCATTCCTGGAACTAATTAGCTCAAGATAACTAAGGCGCATGTGTAGAAGGAGGTATAAATGACAGAAGAAAAGAAACCGGAGGAGAGGAAGAGAAGAAAGACAGCTACCGAGGCAGCTGGCAGAATAGGTCCGATGGTGAAAGCAGCTATTAGGGAGAATCTACAGGCAAAGGAGGAGGGGAAGCCTATAGCTTATTCCTTTATCGTTTGTGCTTATGAGGAGATAATTCGAGCTATGGATATAGTGCCAGCATGGACTGAGAACTACGCCGCCATATGTGCTGTAAAGCGAGATGCCACCAGGTTTTTGGAGAGGGCAGAGTCGGAGAATTTTTCCCGTTCCCTTTGCACCTATGCCCTATGCGGTCTGGGCTTTGATGTCTGGCGTGAGGAATTGGGTGAAATGCCACCAAATCCCCCCTGGGGAGGGCAGGCAAGGCCCGATGTGATGCTGGGGAGCGGTCAGATGCTTTGTGACCCCAGGAACAAGTGGTATCAGGCAGCCCAGCGCTATATGCCTGATGTCCCTGTGTATCAAACAAGCCTTCCCTGGCCACCCTATGAGGATGATATTGACCACAGGGAGATTGAGGGCTACTACGTGAAACATGCAGTAGAGTCGCTTAGAGGTCTGGTGGAATTCTTGGAAAAGCAGACAGGCAAGAAGATGGATTGGGATAGGCTAAGTGAGCTGGTTGACTTGGTTGACAGAACTTGGAACATCTTTATAGAGGCCTATGAGTTGCGTAAAGCAGTTCCTACCCCAATGGGTACCGGGGATGCTATGAATACTATGGTACCGTTGGCATTTATGCTTGGAACTCAGGAAGCCTACGATTTTTATAAGGATTTGTATGATGAGTTACAGCGTAAGATAGCCAATAAGGAAGGCGTAATTCCCGATGAGAAATACAGGCTACTTTGGGGTGGGGGATTGCCTTCTTGGTTCGCCCTGACCGATTTTAACTACTTTAATAGTAAGGGAGCCGTCTTTCCAGTAGAGACCACCTATCGTATGGCAGAGCCTGTTTACAGGCTTGATATGCCTAAGACTAGCGACCCTCTGGAGCATATAGCCTGGAGGTGGGTAAAATATTGGACTTACTGGTATGACAAAGCCAGAAAGCGCCCCGGCTCCCACCCTGATGTTGAGCGTCTTATCCAGTATATTGAGGACTACAAGATAGACGGAGTGGTAATGCATGAAGCCTTCTCCTGCCGCACCTGGCACCTCGGTTTAATCTGGCAGTTGAACTTACTAAAGAAAGTGTATGGGGATATACCATCGCTAATATTGGAGAGTGACATTGTAGATATAAGTTCCTATTCCGAGGTTGATACCCATAACAGGATAGACGCCTTTATAGAAACCTTGGAGTCAGTTAGGAGCAACAGATAAGCAATTGATGAAACTAAGGAGGTGGAGTCCAAATGCTGCTAGAAGGCAAATTTACCTTAAAGGCACCTATTCAGAGGGTATGGGAGTTTTTACTTGATCCGAATACATTGCTTTCCTGCATACCCGGTGCTGAGAAGATAGAGCGTCTTGACGAGAAGACCTATGACTGTGTAGTCAAGCAAAAAGTTGGCCCCATATCGGTTAAGTTCAAGTTTAAAAGCATCCTTACTAAGGTAGATGCCCCCAATCATTTAGAATTTGAGGGCGAAGGTGAAGATATAGGCAAAGCTGGCCACTTCGTCCAGAAGAGCGTAGTGGATTTGAAGGAGACCCCGGATGGAGAAGTGGAGATTTCTTATAAGTCGGATGTAAGCATTGTGGGGAAACTAGCCATGTTCGGGGACAGAATAATGAGAGCCAAGGCAAAGAAGGTGCAACAGGAGCTTACCCAAGCCTTTAGTCAAAAGCTCAGAAGTTTAGTATAATACACCCGGTGATTTTTTAATGAAAGATTAAGGAGGTCAAATGATAAAAGATTTTGAATATTTTGCTCCGAAAACAGTCGAGGAAGCTCTTTCCCTGCTTTCACAGTACAAGGAAGAGGCCAAAATAATCGCCGGGGGGCAGTCTCTGCTGGTTGTCATGAGGCAAGGATTGCTCGCTCTTGAATATTTGCTCGATGTCAAAGGCATATCCGCTCTGGACTATATTAACTACGATGATGGAGATGGTTTGAGAATCGGGGCGTTGACCACACATCGAGCCATAGAAAAATCCCTAATCATCCAGAGGCATTTCAAAGTGCTCAGCGAGATGGAGAGAAATCTGGCCACAGTTCAGACCCGAAACTGGGGCACAATCGGGGGCAATCTTTGCCATGGGGACCCTGCAGGCGACCCTGCTCCGGTTTTTATCGCCTTAAAGGCGAAGTTAAAGTTGGCCAGCCTGGGTGGGGAGAGAATCATCGATGTGGAAGAATTTTCCAAGGATTATCTTGAGGTTGCCCTTGAGCCTGATGAAATGCTGGTCGAAATTCAGGTGCCGACCCCTCCACCTCATACTGGCACCGCTTATGAGAAGCTCATGGTAATGAAAGGGGATATGGGAATTGTAGGGGCGGCGGTATCAATCACCCTGAGCCCAGGGGATGGCGTCTGCCAGGATGCTCGAATAGCGCTCAGCAACGCTGCTTCCGTCCCCTTGAGGGCTGGAGAGGCAGAAAGGCAACTGATAGGGAAGGTAATCAATGATGACCTGCTTGCCAAAGCCGGTGAAGTAGCCTCGGTGGAGGCTGACCTTACCGCCGACGTTCATGGTTCAGCAGAATACAGGAGGGAGATGGTGAAGGTCTTCGTGAGGCGGGCAGCAAGAAGGGCTCTAGAAGAAGCTAGGGCAGAGTAATTTTCTGAGGAGGTATTTTATGAAGGGCGAACTGAAGGAATTAAAGTTTACGGTTAACGGGGAAGCTTATGAGCTAAAGGTGAAACCAAAGACCTTACTCGTTGACCTCTTAAGGAAGGAGCTAAAGCTGACGGGGACTAAGCAAGGGTGCTTGACCAGCGCCTGTGGCGCCTGCACTGTTATTATTGATGGAAAGGCGGTCAAGTCCTGTTCCATACTGGCGTTGCAGGCTAACGGTCATGAAGTTACCACCATTGAAGGAGTGGCTGATGGGGATAAGCTTCACCCTATCCAAGAAGCATTTATCGAGCATGGCGCTGTAGAGTGCGGGTTCTGCACCCCGGGGAGGGTGATGTCAGCTAAGGCGTTGTTGGATGAGAACCCCACCCCAACCCGTGAGGAGATAAGAGAGGTGATGCAGAGCAATCTGTGTGCTGATGAGGGCTATGTTAAATATATTGAGGCTGTGGAAATAGCAGCCAAGAAGATGCAAGGAGGTAGTTGATTATGGCAAAGCAGGAGGAATATTCGGTCATCGGTCATCCGATGCCGAGGGTAGATGCCAAGGTCAAGGCTACTGGTGAGGCAAAGTATGCGGCAGATATTGAGCTACCGGATATGTTGTGGGGCAAGGTAAAGAGAAGCCCTTATGCTCACGCCAGGATACTCAATATTGATACCAGCAAGGCTGAAAGGTTGCCCGGGGTAAAAGCGGTGACTACTGGCAAGGATTTTGGCGGTTTCAAATGGGGATGGTTGGGCACAACTAGAGATGAGGAGCCGCTAGCTGTCACTAAGGTGCGGTATATATATGAGGGGGTGGCGGCAGTGGCTGCTATTGATGAGGATATAGCTGAGGAGGCCTGCGAGCTTATTGAGGTGGAATACGAGTCGCTGCCGGGGCTTTTTGACCCCTTTGAAGCTATGCAGGAGGGAGCCCCCTTGGTTCATGAAGACTGCCTAGGGAACATTACCTCTGAGTATCACTGGAACTTTGGCGATGTGGAGAAAGCCTTTGCTGAATCATACCTTGTCCGCGAGGATAACTTCAAGACCCCCAGGATGGCTAAGGGTTATATAGAGCCACCGGCAATAGTAGCTTACTGGCCTGATTCCAACCATCTAACTGTTTGGGCGGCGAAGGGAAGCCCATATTTTCCTTATCGCATTTTGGGTAGGTGTTTTAATTTGCCGTTGAACAAAGTGCGCATAATACAGCCTTTCATTGGCGCTGACTTTGGTGGAACTAAAAATGACATGGTGAATGGCGATTTTGCCGCTGTAATGCTAGCCAAGAAGACAGGCAAGCCTGTAAAAATCGTTTACACCCAGTTTGAGGAACTTACTACATGCACGCGCCGACATCCGGTGTGGATTACTATCAAAACAGGAGTCACAAAGGATGGGAAATTGAAGGCTATTCAGACTAAGGTTGTTGCTGATGGCGGGGCTTACACTCGCATGAGTCCTCTCAGCTTATACCTGATGGGAGTTTGCCTGACCCTGCCTTATGAGCTACCCAACTTTAAGACGGATGCCTATTGTGTTTTTACTAATAACCCGAGCTCAGCAGCGATGAGGGGGCATGGAATATACCATACCCGGTTTGCCGCTGACGTCCAGATGGATATGATAGCTGAAGAGCTGGGGATAGACCCAGTAGAAATAAGGTTGAGAAATGCCATTGAAAACCCTAAGCCGGGTGAAATTTATCATACGGTCAATAATTTGACTGTAGGTAGCTGTGGGGTCAAGGAGTGCATTGAAAAGACTGCCGAAGCTATAAATTGGCAGGAACGGAAAGAGGCTGAAAAGATAGATGGCTCTGTAGCTCGTGGATTGGGCTTCGCCGCCGGAACCTATTTGAGCGGGGCAAGGCTCACCGGTCATAACGCTTGCGCTGCTGTGGTAAGAGTATGTGAGGATGGGACGGTTAATCTCCTTACCGGGGCTTCTGATGTTGGGCAGGGTTCTGATACAGTCATGTCTGCTATTGTCGCCGAGGTGCTTGGCTTGGAGCTAAAAGATGTGGAGATAAAGCGAGTGGACACTGACTATACGCCTGCTGACCCTGGCAGCTTTGGAAGCAGGGTTACAATATATGCTGGCGAGGCTACCAAAAGGGCAGCTGAAGATGCCAAGCGGCAGCTTCTCGAATTCGCAGCAAGACAATTTGACGTCAGCCCCGAAGAGGTGGATATTAAGGACAAAAAGGCATTTGTTAAAATAGACTACAGTAAAAGCATGCCCTGGTGGCGGTTGGTTAGGCTTGCTTGCTATACAACGCCGGGTAATGTAATCATCGGTCACGGGGTCTCAACCAGGGGGGTAGGCAGGGTTCCTGACTTTGATACCGGGGGAGGTGATATAGGAGCTAGTTACAGCTTTACTGCTGAAGCAAATGAAGTAGAGGTAGACCTGGAGACAGGCGTGGTGAAGTGCACTGATAATAGCGTGATAGCTCATGACTGTGGTCTTCCATTGAATCCTACGGCGGTAGAAACCCAAGTTCAAGGTGGAGCATATCACCAAGGGGTTGCGGCAGCCTTGTATGAGGAATTTAAGATGGATAAAGGGTTAACCGTTAACCCCAATCTGGTGGACTACAAGCGTCCTCGTGCCTACGAAGCCCCAATGACCAAGGTGATACATGTGATAACCAATGACCCATTTGGTCCCTTCGGCGCTAAAGAAGCCAGTGAGGGGTCTTGCTGCACTGCTCCACCGGCGGTGATCAACGCAATTCATGATGCCACAGGGGTATGGATAAAGGAACTTCCGGCACAGCCAGAGAAGGTTTTTTGGGCGCTGAAGGAAAAGAGGGGAAAGGAACAAAGATAAGGTAGAGCAAAAGCTGAAACTGATTATATTTAGCTCCTTTAAGGAGCCATAAGGTCTAAACCTGTTGGTTTACTCTATGATCGGGGTGAAGATCGCGAAAGGGGCTTGGGCTGCTAAAGCGATGCGACATTATCTTTTTACCAATAGCCACTGGCTCTAGCTTTGATGGTTTCAAGAGCCTGAAGTCAATTTGCTCTAGCGCTATTGCCTGCTGAATTTCGGTGGTGGGATGTACCCCCTCGGTTAAGAGCATCAGTGAACCCCGGTCAGTTTTGGTTCCCTGCATAGCCATCCCAACAATAAGATTCGTCAGGCGAGCCAATTTTGTTTCGGTCATGGCTGAATGCTTGTTCTTCAGGAAGAAGGGCCCCGTTAAATGCCATGCGGTAATGTTATAGCCACAAAGATGCCTATTGTCAACAAGGTGCTATATTGCCCTAAGACTGCGCTGCTGTAGATCATACCTTCTATGTCCCTCAGCCAGCTGTGACCAAACAGTGGGTTTTAGTTTACGACTGTCTCTTGGTCGGATAGTGAGGAATGAAGGAGCTAATACTGGAAAGATGTCAACCAAGTCTTGAAGTGGCGACCCCGGGGGGATTCGAACCCTCATGTTATACTTTCGCTTGAAACCTACCCTGTACTCGCACCCTTTTATCTCGCTATCCCCTCTAGACCAAGCCGTAAACTGTCACCTTATCTTTGGTCTGAAATCGTAGCTAGGCATAAGACTGAAAGCTTACGTGCGCTAGCTGGAGAATACGGTGCCTCCCATGAGGCCATTCGCCGAACCCTAGCTGCCGCGCAATCCCAAATAACAACTGAGTGAACTATGACTTTAGGTCTGCTCATTAAAGGTAGTAAAATAGAGACGGCAAGGTCGATATGAAGGCGAAAGAGTTTGTAAATTTCGTAAACCAAAGCATCGCCCTCGAGAGCGGGTTGCGCCACATAACAGCCGAAGACCTACACCGCTGGCACGAAATCGGGTTTTTTGTCCACCATCCAGAATACTACCGATTTGATTTGCAGACTGTGCTAGCCCTGCTAAAACATGAGGCTTACTTGAGACAGCTGCTTAGCTCACGGCTTGCACAGCCAGCCCAAGCTCCTGAGACTGGAGCACTAGAAGGTGCTTTTCAAAGAGGCATCACCCAGGTAGTTTCCTGTGTGGGGTCAGGTCTCATCAAAGAGCAGCTAATCATTCAAGGGTTAAAGGACACGAACCTTATTGGCTCAGCAGGACAAATAGCTGTAAACTTCCACCCTTTTTCAGAAAAGCCAGTTGAGGTTCCCAGTACTGGAGCTGAAGCAAAAGAGGGAGACATGCTGGTCATTGAAATCGACGATTCAGGAAAGCTGGAATGGGGTCCAGCGGTGACACCATTGGGAAAAAGAGAGTTTACGGCCGATGACACATTGTTTAAGACCCTTCGGAGCCTTTCGAAAAGGCAGCCGGAATTACTCTCTGAAACCGAGGGAAAAATTTCCTCAGAGACAGCAAAGAGAATGAATTTCCCCTGGCCACCTGAAAGGAGTAAGGCTTCAGCCTCAATTAACGACAAGGCCCAGAAGCAGTTCGCTAGGTCGCTTTTTACCTTTCCCATATTTGTGCCGGTAATGGCCATCAAAGGCGTCCCCGCTACAATGGTCGAGTCAGTTTATATAACTCCAAATGGGCAAAGAATCCCACCTCTTCCTAGACACGAAACCCAATTCCCTTTCCGACTTTATCCAGCTTTTCTAAACACTGATGGCAGCTCGATACAGAAAATAGTCGATTTCATGATAAATTATGGCCTCACGCTTCGCTTCAAATCCAGTACTGGCGACCCTCAGAGGGATTTCTGTGCTGAGCAGCAGAAAATGAGAGAGCTTCTTGCGGAGGCACACAACGGAAACCTACGCTCTAAAGATATACAATGGTTATCGCCACCCCATGAGAATGCACTTGTGGAGCAAGATTTTATAGAGGACTTGCTTTCGGCACCTGATTACGCTGACTATATCTCTGAAGTTCGAAGGGCGCGCTGCCCTGAGGAACAGAAATCCAAATTCCTTCCTGTTCACCGTTATTATTCGTGGTTTGACCGCATGTGGGCTGAAGTGCTGGAAGATATTGGGCAAGGGCTCATACCCCCCCTGTGTAAGGGGGGATGTGGCAGAATCCTATCCTCCGCTCTGGAACATAAGCGAGGTAGAAGAAAGGAGTACTGCCCAGACTGTGAGCAAGCCCGAGGGAAAGAGCGAACTCGGCAATGGCGGCTAAGGCAAAATAGGAGTCGCGGTGTGACAGAAACGTAACAGAAATTACGTTAGACGCAAATCTGATAAGGTAAAGCCAGATCATCTGATCTGGCTTTTGTTTTTGTTCTGAATAATAACTTTGGCGAGTGAGATGAATGAATTTCTTCTTCCGTCAGAAGACAACCTGCCTGAGCATACAAGTGAGAAATGAGCAACATTAGCAGTCCACCCACATCTGGCAAACAACTTGTAGGGCCAATCCTCAGTGGAGACACACCTGAGGACCGGACGCTATGGAACCTCTCTTTGGTACTCCTGGAAATTGCTGAGAAACGACAGAGTAGTGGTATAAAGACAGAATCGCAGAACCAGTCTGATGTTGAAGGCAAGGTGTCTAGATACACTGATTAAGATAACAGCGTTCACCGTGATTACTAAAGATACTACGCGCTTTAAGGTCAAATAGCCTAAGGACGCAACCCATGAAACAAGCTAAAACCGAGTCAGGAATTTTTGTTCAAATCACCGTTCATTTGCTGTTCAAATGTGCGTTCACATGTTTGTTCACACATCGTTTATCACGTTCAGGTAATCGGCATAGTAATCAATAAAAGTATTAGGAAGAAGGTGTGTTATGGACAAGCTATCTTTACGAAAACAGGCAATGATTGTCCGCCTCTATTTGAATGGTCTGTCTTATGGTGAGATAGCCGCTAAAGTTGGTGTAAGTAAGGGTACCGTTGCCAACGTTATTACGGAGCTAAAAGCAGGGCGATTTCCCGAGGCTGGTGATGTATCTGACCAGATTGAGCTCTTGCGGGAGCTAGCTGTTGACCTGAGGAAATCTGGACTAAGCCCAGGTCGTTCTTTAGCCGGAAGTACCGTTCTATCACGTCTTCTGGAACTCGGGCTGGAGCCGGCCGACATCGAACGTTTCACAGCTTTATGCAAGACTCTGACTCCCGAAACTGATACCCAGTCTTTTGTAAAAGCAGCACTTGACCTCGCTGCGCTGGAGGAGCGTACCGGCCTGAGCTTTCATGACCTCAAGGAGAAAGCCCACGATCTGGAGCAGGCGGTAGCCGACCTGGAACCCCTGGCGCAGCAGGTACAGGAGCACCGCGAACAACTTAAAGAGCTTGGTGAGCAGCGCCAGAGACTTACCGATGAAGTAACAAAGCTGGAAAAGCGTCTACAGTCGTTAAGTCCTAAGGTAAAAGACAATGAAAAGCGGGAGACGGAACTATTCCATCGGGTCCAAGAACTGGAGCAGAGGGCCCAGGCCGCCGATGAACGATTGACTACGACACGCAAGGACTTGCGAGTGCTGGCTGAGTTGGGGCTCCCCCTTGATGATCTATCTGGGTTTACCCAAAGGCTCTGCGGAATCGCACAGCGCCATGGTATCGACCCGGGGGTGCTATGTGAGTGGCTGCTGCATGAGCTGGAACAACTGGAAAAAGGTCTGAGCCTGGAAATACTTGTCAGGAAGGAGCAACAGGAACTAGGTAAGACTAAGCAATCCCAGGATAAGGCACAAGAGGAGCTGGCGGCACTCAAGGCCGCAATCCAGGAGTTACGTCAGGAGCAAGCCTCCCTGCATGCCGTCATCAAAGAGGAGCGGGAGAATATCAGCAAGGAGGCCCAAGCAATCATCCGGCTGGCCAGGGACACTGTCACCAAGCTAAAGCAGAACCTGGAAGATGGTGTGGAAGAAGCTGTCACGGAAGTCCAAAGACTAAAGGACCAAGCACTGGAAGTAGGCAGTGAACTCGGTCGCTGCCAGGCTTTAGTCGAGGCCAACGAGTGGCTTCGCCAGCTGCTTGCCCTGGTCAGGTGTGACGGAGACGTTACCGGTAATCAGGTGAGAGTAGTCGGGCTTGCTTTACTAAGAGGTATCTCAGCCTGGCTAAACCAGCAACCGGATGAAATCAGAGCGTTATCGCAGCTTAAGGTGAGAATAACCGACACAATTGAGGAATTAGAGCGATGGAGGCCATGAGGCACTACCACCAGCTGATCAAAGTGCTACTCCAACAGGCTAGGAAGCAGCGATCGGCGCTGGAACTACTTACAGGTGTGTTCTCCAATGAGGCACAGCGGCTATTCCGGTACGACCAGGCCATATGCCTTCGCCGCCTCAAGGCCAGAGTCATGCATGAGGTAAGCAATACACTAGAACAGGAGACCACCGCAAGCAATGCATTTACAAAGACAGCTCTTGTTATGGGCGCAGCAGAGTTTGCTCTCGGCGGGCTGGCGGCAGCTATGTTTCGCAGCCGCAGAGTGTTTTCTGTTAGTACACACCTGGCTCAGGGTGAACTGTCTAAGACCAAACCATTCGGCACTGTGCTGGTTGCTGTTGGACACGGGGGCTTGCCAAACGATGTAGAAGTCGTCTCGTTGTCACGCTTGGCTCGGGAATCAGGCAGACTGGAGTCTGACATTGAGGCTGCGCTGCAAACTAGTGGCTATCTTCTTATGACACCCCAGACGTTCTCCAATGTGTTGGACGAGTTGAAGTGCAAAGTGCTCAATGGTTCTCTGTCCTTGCCTGTGGCTGGCGAACAGCTTTCCAGTGGGTGGGCATCTCACTGACGCTGCCTTAGAACAACGCATTTTTGGGTTAAGAGAGGTAGTCTCAAAAGGTATAAGTCATGGCTAAAGCTTACCTTGAAGCACATGAAGTGGAAAGCCTGGAAAAGGCCGCTACCTGCCTTAGGGATAGGTTACTCGTCAGGCTCCTGTTTCATCTGGGCTGCCGCATCTCTGAGGCATTAGCTATCCGAGTCGGGGACATAGACTTTGACCAAGGCACGGTAACCATCGAGCACCTGAAGAGTCGCCTCAAATTGTCTTGTGCCGAGTGTGGAGCAAGGCTAGGCAGAAGCCATACCTTTTGTCCAAAGTGTGGAAAGAAGGCGGTAGAAATGCTCACTCAGCATGAGGAACACCGCCGTTTAAGAGCACTGCCTGTCGACGATGATACGCTCGATATGCTCCGGGATTACATCATGCGCGGCGGCCCGGTATTCAGGGAAGGCAAGTTGCTTATCTTCGGGATCAACAGACACAGAGGATGGCAGATAATCCGTGACTGTGCTGAAGCAGCAGGGCTATCAAAGCTCATCAATCCCGAAACAGGCAGACTCCACAATGTGAGTCCGCACAGGCTTAGAGACGCCTTCGCTACTCATGCCGTAAAGATCAATGATTCTGGTGATGGACTCAGATTGTTACAGGAGCATCTGGGGCATGCCAGCTTCAACACCACAGCCAAGTATAGAAAGGTGGCCGGTGAGGAGCATAGAGAGTGGTATCAACGACTATGGGTGAAAGGTGAGTCATGACATTGCCACTCAGACCTCAGCGTGGTGGCTTTTTGCGGCTCTTTGGCTGCGGCTGGTTCATCCGAGAGTTTCTGTCGGGCCACGGCCCTAATGGCTCACCCAGGATAGACCCTGAGGTCGGTGCTCCTCAAAGTGATATCTTCCATGACTACAAAGTGGCACTCATGAAAGCCACTGCGCTGGACAGGGCCACAAGGGTGGAAGAAAGGAGAGCCCGGCGGGAGAAGCGTTCTATCGATCCCGATAATATCGAGAAACTTGCCGAAAGGTATCTGGCTCGTATGCCTTATAAAGCTCAAGGCTGCCGCTATCATTCTTTTGTCACCTACTTTTCCAATCTACAGAGACTGCGGTGGGTTGAATTTACTGGGCGAGAAGAGCCCTCAGCCTTTCAAGACCACTACCCACCGGGGCCACCCCGAAGGTATTTTCGCCTTACTAAAGTGGGGCGAGGGGCTGGCGATGCCGCCTGGGCGAATCCTCACCTTGCCCTATATGGCGGGGGATAGGGGCGGAGCTGGCAAGCTTGGAGAGCCAAGACAAGGCATAAAGCAAGCTCTAATCCGTGAGAATTCCTCTCTTTCTATTCCTCAATTCCTATCATGAAAATATAGGTTCATTTTGTTAATGAACAATCGTTCCTTTTGTTGGATGATATAGCTGGAAAACAAAAGCACCTTAACAACTGAATATAGCCAAAGCTGAACGCTTGCCTAGTCTAGGGCAATAAAATGCCGGGCAAATAAAATGCCCTAGCCAGAAGTTACCTAGCTAGGGCAAATCTAACAAAGGAGCGAGGCTCACAATGCTAGACATAGGCGAGTATAGCAAAGTTATTGACCAGTATCAAGATGATGGCGATGGCTATCACAATGGCTATGACCAGCTAGAGGGCGACTGGCTACAATACTATAAGATAGCCCGATACTTTGTCCACAAGGTCAAGAGAGAGGATAGAGAGGACTTTTTACACGACCTTATGCTAGAGATGGCAAAGGTCAAGGCAAAGTATGACGCCAAAGGTAAGCCATTGACCGAAGCGGGACTTATGAAGGTAGCCAGCTATGAGCTAACTGAGTATTGGCACACTCTTATGAGGCATAGACCGACTATGTTAAGCCTCAATACCAAAGCCGATGGCGATGGCGATATTGAGGCTAGCGACATTATAGACTTCCTAGCCGATGATAAGGCGGTTGACCTTGACCTGCGACTTGACGCTAGGCGTTGCTTACAAGGTATGCCAAGACGGTTAGTGCAAATAGGCTATAAGAGGTATAGCGGGATACCACTAACCGATAAAGAGTGGAGTTATCTTAAGCGGTTTAGGCGAAACGGATACAAAAACTCTCAAAAAAGCCTCTTTTAGCGACCAAAAAAGCCTTTTTTGGAAGGTGATAGTAGTGGGACTACCGATTATGCCAGCGGGTTGCGGGTAGTCGGATAGTTACTACTAGGCGAAGCTGGTAGCCTTGCCCACTATCAGATAGCCAAAAGGGGGTATGGACATAGAAAAATTGAATATCGTGGGCAAGCGTTCAGGCGAGGGCTTTGTCGCTCACAAAGGGATGCTAGTAAATGCTCTATCAAGGGCGTTAGCCGATAGGGTAACACTACTTGACTTGATGATAGGGCGTAGAGGTTTACTCGGATACCTAAAGGCTTTGGGCGGTAGTAATATCGTCAAGGTTGTGCCGTCTAGTGCTAGCGGGTCGCAGACTAACGGACATAAAGCCATTAAGGTAATCTGCGGTAGCAATACCAGTCAGCTAGCTGACAATGAGTGGATTGGCGACAAAACGCCTTTGACCCTTTGCGATGTTAGGGTTAGCCCAAACAACTCCGTCAAGCCCAATGTCGGGGCTAATGAGCTAGCAGAAGCACTAGCTAGGGTTTTGCCGTTCACAGCTAAAGATGATGAGGCTAGACCAGTTTTAGCCTGTGTCAACTTCATAGCCAAAGATGGTAAATTGACGCTGGTTGGTGCTGATGGTTTTAGACTAGCGGTTATCAGCCTTGACTATGATGGTGATGGGCAAGCCTTGATAAGCCGTGATGAGCTTAAGGGTGTGGTAAATGCTCTTAAGCGGGCAAAGCGGGCAAGGGTTAGCTTTGAGAGTGGTGGGGAGAAGTTGACCAGCAAAAGCCTGATTATAGATACCGAGCTCATCCGCTATAAGTGGGTTAGCTATGATGGTAACTATCCCGACTACGAGAAGCTAATCCCTACCGAGTTTAACAGCTTTGCCTCTTTTGACACGATAGAGGCAATCAAGGCGGTCAACTCGCTCAAAACTCTATCCGACAATCCCAAAGCCTATCCGATTGACTTGACCATTGGCGATGGCAAGATAGTGATGGCTAATCCCGATGAGAAGGGGCAAACCGAGCTAACAGCCGATACCGATGGACAAGGCTTTGTGCGGATAGACGGTCAATACCTTGCCGAAGCCTTAAGAGCTTGTGGGGGTATGGCAGAGTTTAAGCTGTCCAATTCCTACAATCCAACGCTCTTTAGTGCTGACGGTTATCAACTGGTAGTAATGCCAATGCTAACCGACAAGGCTAATGAGCAACAGAGGGCAGAGGCAAAGGCTAAAACCGAGCAAGCCGAGACGCCAGCCGAGCCAGCAACCGAGAAGCCTACCGAGCCAGTAGCCGAGCAAGCCAAGCCCAAAAAGGCAAAGCGTAGCCGAGCCGAAGGCTACGCAAGGCGAGCTAAACAGCCAGTAAAAGCCTGATAGACGCTTATAGCCCAAACAGAACCAGCCACGCAAGAAGGCGGGGGAAGCCCCGCTTTTTTGCTTTTTTCAGGGGTATTCGCTCCCTAGCGTGGGAACGGATACCCCTCTTTTGTGGCTAGAAAGGAGGGATATGGACATAGTTTACCCCTGTAAAAACACGAGGCAGTGTTATTGGATGTGCAGGGAGTGTCTTAAAGGACATACCCACCGATGCTCTCCAAAGTGCCCCGATTACCTCTCAATAGCCAAAGTTAAGAAGCAGAGAAGATAGCCAGCTTAGGTAAGAACTGAGAGGGGTAACTATACCCGGAAAGGAGGTGAACCTATGCCTATCAAGTGGAGTGCCGTCAAGGTAAGTGAGAATGTGGATGAGGTTGACCAGCTCATAGATGCTCTGGGGATGACGTTCGACCTAATCCGTGAGAAAGCCAGAGACATAAAGCGGATTCCCAATCTCCCGGGGTATATTGACCAGCCTACCAATACTCTAGCTTGGAAGGTAGAAAACTTTGAAGGTTACCTGAAGGGCTATGTTGAGCGCATCCGCAACCTCATACCCCAAGATGCCCTAGGGGAGGAGCGCAAGGCTATGGAGTATGGCAGCCAGCAATCACTAATCTGAAGGGGCAAAGCCCCTTCAATAACCCCCCTCTCCTTTGAAGGAGAGGTCGATAGGGTAACCATGCCCAAAATCACGAAGGAAAGGAGGTGATACAGATGACAACCCAGCTAGACCTATTTAGCGAGGCTAAGGTCAGCGTGGAGGTGGAGAAGCTAGAGCCAATGACCCCGCTCAGAGTAGGCAGTAGAGTAATCCAAATCCCACTACACAGAAAGCGGCGGGAAGCCTGTAATCGGCTAATGGAGCTACTAGAAGAGCTTGAAGGTAAGGATATACACATCAGCTCCTATGCCGCCGGGGGAAGGCACTTCTGGCTTAACAACCTGAAGCTCCCCAGACTCAAGTTAGACTGGTATCCCCCGGGTAGGCATACCAAAGGCTATATCCCCTCAGTCATAGTCCTGTGGGGAAGCCGAGATG